>CAZAIE010000127.1:0-11367 GCA_964485035.1 uncultured Myxococcaceae bacterium
GCAGGGGGGTGTCGCTCACGGAGAACCTCGCGGGTCGGAGCCGTTGACTGGGGCCGCCGGGCGCTCCGAGCACCGGTGGACCAGATCGACCAGGAGCTTCGCAGCTTCCGGGTCGGTCGGCGGGAGGATTCCGTGGCCCAGGTTGAAGACGTGGCCCAGGGGCCCGGCGCGGCGCAGCACGTCTTGGACTCGGGCCTCGAGCGCCGCAGGCGGCAGGAAGAGCGAGCAGGGGTCGAGGTTGCCCTGCACAGCCACGGAGCCCAGCCGTGCGCGGGCGGCGTCGAGCTCGAGGCGCCAGTCCAGGCCGATGCAGTCGGCCCCCACCTTCCGGATCTGCTCGAGCAGGCCCGCGCCACCGGTGGTGAAGTGGATCACCGGGACGCCCTCCTTCTTCGCCGCGGCGACCATGCGGGCGAGGTAGGGCAGGGACCACTCGGCGTAGTCCGCGGGCGAGAGCTCGCCGCCCCAGGAGTCGAAGATCTGCACGGCGCGCGCACCGGCCCGGGCTTGCGCCGCGAGGTAGGTGCCGAGCGTGTCCGCCAGGAGCGAGAAGAGCCGGCGCGCGGCCTCGGGCTGCTCGTAGAGGAAGCGCTTGGTGGTGAGGAAGCTCTTCGAGCCGCCCCCTTCGATCATGTAGCTCGCCAGGGTGAAGGGCGCGCCGCAGAAGCCGATGAGCGGGACCTGGCCGGAAAGGGCCTTCACCGTGCGCCGGATGGCCTCGGTCAGGCTCCCCGTCTCCTGCTCGGGGTCGAAGGTGTGCAGGCGCGCCACGTCCGCGGCCGAGCGCAGCGGGTCGTGCAGCTTCGGCCCCTGGTCCCCCAGCTCCAGGTGCATCCCCATCGCCTCCACGGGGATGAGGATGTCGCTGAAGATGATGGCCGCGTCCACGCCCAGCCGGTCCACCGGCTGGAGCGTCACCTCCGCTGCGAGGTCGGGGGTCTTGCACAGCGTCAGGAAGTCCACCTTCGCGCGCACCGCCCGGTACTCGGGGAGGTACCGCCCTGCCTGCCGCATGATCCACACCGGGGTGCAGTCCACGGGCTGGGCGCGGAGCGCGCGGAGGAGTCGGTCGTGTCGGGCCATGGGGCGGATTATTCCCTGCGCTCCAGGGCGGTCAAGCCGGAGGTGTGCTGTCGGCCTGCTGGCGGGAGAGGGTGGCGAGCTTCTCGGAGAGGTCGGCGAGCTTGCGCGCGACCCCCTCGATGCCCCGCGTCCCCTCCAGCGCCTCGTCGAGGGCCCCGCTGCTCTCGTTCACGGCGGCTGCGACCTGGTCCACGCCCTGCGTCTGCTCCTTGCTGCTCTGGGCTATCTGCCGGGCCAGGCGCGCGGAGTCGTGGATCACGCTCGCGAGGCTGGCGATGGACTCGCCCGCCACCCGCGCGCGCTCCACCACCTCGGCGGCTCCCGCAGCGCTGCGCTCGGAGGCCTCGATGGCGCCCGAGGTCCCCTTGCGCACCTCGGTGAGCAGCACGCGGATCTTCTCGGCCGCGGTCTTCGACTGCTCGGCGAGGACCCTCATCTCGTTGGCCACCACCGCGAAGCCGCGCCCCTGCTCGCCGGCCTTCGCGGCCTCGATGGAGGCGTTCAGCGCGAGCAGGTTCGATTGCTCGGCCAGCTCCTGCGCGGTCTCGGTGTACCCGGAGATCTGCTCGGTGCGGTCGGCGAGGACGGTCACCGCCATGGCCACGCTGGAGACCTGCTCGAACAGCCGCTCGATGGCCGAGACCGTCTCCGCCACGGCCTTCTCTCCGTCGCCGGAGAGCGAGACCGAGCGCTCTGCGTTCTCCACCACGGTGGTCGCCGACCGCGTCGCCTCGCGCGAGATGTGGGCGATCTCGGTGATGGTCGCGCCGGTCTCGTGGTTCGCGGCGGCGAGCTCGCCCGAGGTCGCGGCCTGGCGGGAGGCGGCCTCGAGGACCGTGCCCGACTCGTGGCGGATCTCCTCGGCGGCTTCGGCGATGCGCCGGCGCGCCACCGTCAGCTCCCGGTTCTGCTCGGCGATGCGCTGGGCCAGCACGTCGCGCTCAGCGAACTGCCGGGAGAAGCTGACGAGGACGTAGGTGCCCAGGAAGGCGACGAAGACCAGGAACCCCCAGACGATGAAGGGGGTGTCGTGGTGCAGCACCCGCTCGTCCATGAGCACGTCGTGGAGGCCGGCCACCGCCACCGCGAGCAGGCCCACCAGGTAGAAGCGGGCCTCGGCGCTCCCCTTGAGCGAGCTGCGCGCAGCCATCGCCAGGCCGACGAGGATGGCCACGGTGAGCAGGTTGTGGAACGGCCCCAGCGTGGAGACGACGTCGATGGCCCCTGCCTGTGCGAGGCCGAGCGAGCCGGCGGCGTACAGGGCGAAGAAGGCGCACATCCCGCGGGCGACCTGGCGCTGCAGCCCCTGGGTGATCGCCGAGTAGAAGCCGAAGTAGCAGGCGGGGACGAGGTAGACGCTCCCCAGCTCCAGGTACCAGTAGAGGTGCGGCGCCTCGACGAGCAGCTGCTTCACCGGCGAGTAGACGGTGGTGAGGCCGTAGACTCCGCTGGAGAGGCTCAGCATCCCCAGCCAGAGCAGCCGGCGTTCCCGGTGGTACAGCGCCAGCGCGGCCACCAGGCCCGCCAGCCCCACCGCGCAGAGCAGGAGCCCCACGAAGAACTCCCAGACCCCGGAGCGCAGGATGTGGAGCAGGAGTTGTGCGCGCGGGCCGACCACCGGGGCGCCGAACGGGCCGATGGTCTTGTGGGTCGACCGCACGCGCAGCGCCAGTACGCCTTCGGGCCCAGCGCCCACCGGCAGGAGGTGGAACGGCCTGCCGGTCTCCACCTCGCCACGACCGGGCTGGCCGAACCGGTAGAGCGGCTTGCCGTCGAGGAAGGCCTCGAAGTTCTGGTCCACGTACTGGACGTAGACCGCGGTGGTGGCGTCCTCGCGGGCGGGGAGGCGGACCCGCATCCAGAGGTGCTCGGGGTCCTTCCGTCCCTCGGGCTGGGCCGGGAGCCGTATCGGCTGCCAGCCTGGGCTGGCCCAGGGCTCCGCCTCCCAGCCCTGCCCGGTCGCGGCGGGACTGTCGCCCCATCGGAACTGCCAGCCTTCTTCGAGGGGCGTCACCCTGGACTCGCCGGATCGGCACGAGGTCAGGGCCAGGAGCGCAAGCGCGACGAGGCTGGCTGGGCGGAGTCTGTTCAAGAGTGAGCCCTTGGTGTGACTGGAGGAGATACCACAGCCCAAGGCCGGAAAACTCCCTACGCCCGTCCCTGGCCCGCCTTGCTGCGGTTTGGGGTTGGAATTCGTAGGTTTTGGTAGGCCTGCTCCCAGGAGCGCCAAGGAGCGAGCGCTCGAATCCCGCTTGGATTCCGGGCGGTTGACGGGGGTTGTCCGGCCGCGGACAATTCCCGCTCCTTCCACACGGCCGCCAGGCCCACCCGAGCGAGACCGCCATGAAGTCACTCGTAGCCGACCCCGCGAAGTGCACGGGCGCGATGAAGTGCGTCCCAGCCTGCTCCCAACAGATCTTCAAGCGGACCGAGGAGGACTACTCGTCGATTCGCGTCAAGAAGATGGGCGACAAGTACGAGTTCACCATCTGTGACCAGTGTGGCGACTGCATCAAGGTCTGTCCCACCAAGGCCCTGCAGCGGAACAAGGCGGGCATCGTGGTGGTGAAGAAGGACCTCTGCGTGGGCTGCTTCATGTGCGTGGGCTTCTGCCCCAAGAACGCCATGTTCCGCGCCCCCAAGGCCACCGAGCCCTTCAAGTGCCTGTCGTGCAACGCCTGCGTGAAGGCGTGCCCGTCCGGCGCCCTGCAGCTGGTCGAGAAGGACCACTCCAACCTGCCCGCGTGAGCGAGCGAGGGATCCCATGAGCGCCCCGACCCCGACCCAGGAAAAGTTCGTCCCCGAGCACATCCAGGCCCACGACTTCACCAAGCGCACCGAGCTGGTGCACGACGCCGAGAAGCAGAAGGCGGCCCACAAGGTGCTGGCCGAGCTCACCTTCAAGCCCAGCCAGCCCTTCCGCGGCTACACCGACCGGACGCTCTTCGTGGACTTGTCGAAGAAGCTGATCCAGGAGAAGCCCATCCCCAAGGAGATGAGGGAGCGCTTCATCGGCGGCCGCGGCTACGGCCTCTGGTACCTCTGGAACGCCACCAGGCCGACCACGCGCTGGAACGACCCCGAGAACGAGCTGATCATCGGGACGGGCCCGCTGTGCGGAAACACCCAGTACCCCGGCAGCGGCAAGTCGCTGGTGGTCACCCTCTCGCCGCTCACCGACATCCCCATCGACTGCAACGTGGGCGGCTACTTCGGCCCGCTCCTCAAGGCCAGCGGGTTCGACTGCCTGGAGATTGCCGGGAAGGCCGACTCCGAGGTCGTGGTGGTCATCGACGGCGTGGCCGGGAAGGTCACGCTCGAAGAGGCCCCGCTCGAGTCGGCTGACAGCCACATCGCCGCCGAGGTCTTCACGCACGAGTACGCCCCCAACGTCGAGGACCGCCGCCAGGTCTCGGTGGTGAGCGCCGGCCGTGCCGCCGACCACAGCCGCATCGGCTGCCTGAACTTCTCGTGGTGGGACGTGCGCCGCGGCACCACCCGCCTCAAGCAGGCCGGGCGCGGCGGCACCGGCACCGTCTTCCGCGACAAGAAGCTCAAGGCGCTGGTGGTGAAGGGCCCGAAGATCAAGGGCGACCTGAACCAGCCCGCGGACATCGACCGCTGCGCCAAGGTGGGCATCAAGCTGCACAAGGAGATCCGCGACAACGACGACAAGCAGTGCCACATGCGCCGCCAGGGCACCGCCCACCTCGTCGAGGTCATGGACGCCTACGACCTTTTGCCCACCAACAACTTCCAGTACGGCAAGCACCCCGACGTCGGGAAGATCGCCAGCTGGGTCTGGGACAAGCGCTTCACCCAGGACATCCCCGACGGCTGCTGGTACGGCTGCTCCATGGCCTGCGCCAAGGGCGCCGACGGCCACGTCGTGAAGACCGGCCCCTACAAGGGACAGGTGGTCACCGTCGACGGCCCCGAGTACGAGAACGCCGCCGGCCTGGGCAGCAACTGCGGCATCTTCGACCCGGACTGGATGCTCGAGGTCAACTGGTACTGCGACGTCTACGGCGTGGACACCATCAGCTACGGCACGCTCTGCGCCTTCGCGATGGAGTGCTGGCAGCGCGGCGTCCTGAACAAGGAGCGCACCGGGGGCCTGGAGATCGCCTTCGGCAACGCCGAGGCCCAGCTGGAGATGCTGCACCAGATGGCGCGCGGCGAGGGCTTCGGGCTCATCGCCGGCCTGGGCGTGGTGGGGATGAAGCGGCACTTCATCGCGAAGGGCTGGGGCGACCCCAAGCTGCTCCAGGACATCGGCATGGAGTGCAAGGGGCTGGAGTACAGCCAGTACATGTCCAAGGAGAGCCTCGCGCAGCAGGGCGGCTACGCGCTCACCAACAAGGGGCCGCAGCACGACGAGGCGTGGCTCATCTTCATGGACATGGTGAACAACCACATCCCCACCTTCGAGGACAAGGCGGAGGCGCTGCACTACTTCCCGCTGTTCCGCACCTGGTTCGGGCTCAACGGCCTGTGCAAGCTGCCCTGGAACGACGTCGAGCCGGTGGACAACGGCAAGACCTCGGAGCCGGCCAAGGTCCCCGAGCACGTCCAGAACTACTGCGACCTCCACGCCGGCATCACCGGCCGCGAGATGACCAAGGAGCTGCTCATCGAGGAGTCGAAGGCGGTCTACACCTTCCAGCGCATCTTCGACATCCGCATGGGCAAGGGCCTGCGCGAGCACGACCAGCCGCCGTACCGCTCGCAGGGGCCGGTCACCCGCGAGGAGTACGAGTCGCGGGCGGAGCGCTACGACAAGCAGCTCAAGGAGATCCTCAAGGTCGACCCGGCGGGCAAGTCCACCGACGAGAAGATCGCCCTGCACCGCGCCTGGCGCGAGGACCGCTACCAGAAGCTCTGTGACGCGGTCTACAAGCGCCGCGGCTGGACGCCGAACGGCGTGCCGACGCTGGAGACGGTGAAGAAGTACAAGATCGACTTCCCCGAGGTCGTGGAGGTCGTCCAGAAGCACCTGTAGACCCCGACAGCGAGCAGTCCTCCGGAACGCCGGCCCTTATGGGCTGGCGTTTCCGTTCTGGGGGGTCGGGCGGTCGAAATGAGGGAGCGCCAGCGCCACTCCGATGGAGCCTGGGGCCGCGACGTCGTGGGCCGCGGCGGCCCGGGGCATGCAGTCCCCCGGAGCAGGCCCCAGAACGCCTCGCGAGGTGGAAGGCTGCTCGGGGCCCTTGGGGGCATCCATGACCGTCGGAGGCCACACGGGGCGAACCCCGGTCGTCGCAGTCCTGCTCTGCGGGCTCCTGGCAGGGACGGCGGTGAGGGCCTCCCCGGCCCCGGCTCCCGAGGCGCCGGACGCACGGGCCATCAGCCGCTCGGTGGCCACCGAGGCTGACGGCCCGCGGGGACAGGCCCTCAAGGTGGAGGTGGTGGCAGGCGACGCCGACTCCGAGCGGCTGCTGGTCTTCCGCGGGAACATTCTCTTCTCCGACTACGTGTACCGCAGCCTGCTCCAGCTCCCGGGCGGGGCTCGGGCCACTCGCGCGGACGCCGACGCGGTGGCCACGCGGCTGCGGTCCTTCCTCCGACTCGCCGGGTACGACCTCTCGACCGTGGCGACCCGCGTGGAGGGCGAGCAGATCGTCGTCGAGATCGACGAAGGCCAGCTCGACAAGATCGTCGTGTTCGGCAGCGGCATCATCGAGACGCTGCGGTTCCGGCTCGAGCTGTTCCTCCCCGCGGGGATCTTCGACCGGCTCCGGCTGGAGCAGCAGCTGCGCGACCTGGCCCGCCGCTACGACCTCAACCGGTACTCGTACGAGCTGGTGCCGGCGGCCGCAGGCTCCAGCGACGGGTCGCTCTTCAAGTCGATGGAGAGCCTGCTGGGACTGCCCGGGTACCGGCCGGGACAGCGCTACGAGCTGCACATCCTGGTTGCCTCCAACCCCTGGTCGCGCGGGTTAAGCCCCGAGGTGTTCATGCAGGGCCCCGAGGGCCTGGGGGTGGGGGGACGCTTCCGCTCCGAGGGCCTCGCGTTCAGCGCGGACCGGTGGGAGGCCGTCTTCCGGGTGGCCGGGAACCTGCGCTTCGACCTCGACGAGCCGGGATCGCGGGTGGTCTTCTCCCGCGGCCTCGGCGAGGTGCGGTGGCTCTCCCCGCCGCTGGGCACCCCGACGCTGCGGTCGGCGCTGGCGCTGCGCGCGGAGTTCCTCTCGCAGCAGCGTGGCGACCTCGGCCTGGAGAACTTCGACCTGGTCGCCGTGGGGCCGGACCTGAACCTCTCCTGGGAGCCCTTCCCGGCGCTGTTGGTGGCGGTCGCCGCGGGGGCAGAACGCCGGTTCCTCTTCAACCTCCAGCACACGACCGCGGAGCCCGACCTGGGTCGTCCACCAGGGGCCCAGACGCGCGTCTACGTGGCGACGAAGGTGGACATGGTGGCCAACCCGGGCGAGCTGCGGACCGACCGCAGGCAGCACATCGGCGTCGAAGCGCGCTGGTATCTCTCCACGCCGTCCAGCGCCGAGGCGTTCTGGCTCCGTGCGGACTACCAGCAGCGCATCCTGATCGGGTGGCACGAACTCCGCGTGGACCTCGCGGGCGCGTGGCTGGCAGGCGCGGTGCTCTTCCCCGACGAGCAGTCCATCGGCGACACGCTCAACGGGGCATTCGGCGAGGAGCTGTTCACCCGGGGGCTGGTGGGGGCCCGGCTCGAGTTCCGCTTCTCGGTGGTGCGCGACGCGGCCAAGCTCGGGCTCTTCTACGGGCAGGTCCTCTACGGCGAGGTCGAGCGCCGGTCGCTCGACGGCACGGGGGTGACGCTCCAGCCAGCCACGGCCGGTGCGGGCGGCCCCTGCTTCAACCTGCTCCTCGCCGACGAGTTCGAGACCGGGGTGTACTTCGCCTTCGGGTGGACCCCCAGCGGTCGGTTCTCGTTCTCGCCCTCGCTCTACCTCCGGCAGGTCTTCTGACAGCTGGGTGCCCCCAGAACGGCCGTGGGGGCCGCCACGCGGCCCCCGACGCCTCCGACTCCATGAGCCGACGGTCACCCCGTCTCGGCGGGGGCAGCCACCCGCTCGGCGATGATGGCCTCGGTGGTGAGCATGAGCGAGGCGACCGAGGCCGCGTTCTGCAGCGCGACCCGCACCACCTTCGTCGGGTCGATCACTCCCGCCGCGACGAGGTCCTCGAACACCCCGGTGGCGACGTTGTAGCCGAACGCCCCCTGGCCCTCGCGCACCTTGTTCACCACCACCGCGCCCTCGTCGCCGCCGTTGCGCGCCAGCTGACGCAACGGCGCCTCCAGCGCCCGCCGCACGATGTCGACGCCGAACTGCTGGTCCCCGGAGAGCGCGAGCCGCTCCAGCGCCGGGAGGGCCCGCAGCAGGGCCACCCCACCGCCGGGGACGATGCCCTCCTCGACCGCCGCGCGCGTCGCGTGCAGGGCGTCCTCCACCCGGGCCTTCTTCTCCTTCATCTCCGTCTCGGTGGCCGCGCCGATCTTGAGCACCGCGACGCCTCCCACCAGCCTGGCCAGGCGCTCCTGCAGCTTCTCGCGGTCGTACTCCGACGTGGTGTCCTCGACCTGCGCGCGCAGGTGCTTCACCCGCGCCAGGACGCCCTCCTTGCTCCCGGCCCCCTGGACCAGCGTGGTGTGGTCCTTGTCGACGGTGACCGTCTTGGCCCGGCCGAGCTGCGCCAGCGTCAGCCCCTCCACCTTGGCCCCGAGGTCCTCGGACACCACCTGGCAGCCCACCAGCACCGCGAGGTCCTGGAGCAGCTCCTGGCGGCGGTCCCCGAAGCCCGGCGCCTTGACCGCGCAGACCTGCAGCGTGCCTCGCAGCTTGTTCACCACCAGCGTCGCCAGCGCCTCGCCCTCCACGTCCTCGGCGAGGATGAGCAGGGGCTGGCCCGACTTGGCGACCAGCTCCAGCAGCGGCAACAGGTCCTTCATGTTCGAGAGCCGCTTCTCGTGGAGCAGGACATAGGCATCCGTCAGGACCGCCTCCATCCGCTCCGCGTCGGTGACGAAGTAGGGCGAGAGGTAGCCCCGGTCGAGCTGCATGCCCTCGACCACCTCGAGGGTCGTCTCCATCGACTTCGCCTCCTCGAGGGTGATCACGCCCTCCTTGCCCACCTTCTCCATGGCCTCGGCGATGAGGTCGCCGATGGTGGTGTCTCCATTGGCGCTGATGAGCCCCACCTGGGCGATCTCCGCGCGGCCCTGCGTGGGCTTGGACTGGGCCTTGAGCTGGGCGACCACGACCTCCACGGCCGCATCGATCCCCCGCTTGACCTCCATCGGGTTCGCGCCCGCGGACACCAGCTTGACCCCCTCGAGGTAGATCGCCTGGGCCAGGACTGTCGCGGTGGTGGTGCCGTCGCCGGCCAGGTCCGAGGTCTTGGAGGCGACCTCCTTGACCATCTGCGCGCCCATGTTGGCGAAGCGGTCCTCGAGCTCGATCTCCTTGGCCACCGTCACGCCGTCCTTGGTGATGGTGGGCGCGCCCCAGGACTTCTCCAGAACGACGTTGCGGCCGCGGGGCCCGAGCGTCACCTTCACCGCGTCCGCGAGGGTGTTCACGCCGGAGGCGATGAGCTGCCGGGCGTTGCTTCCGAAGAGGATTTCCTTGCTGGCCATGTCGGTCTCCCTTGACGGTGGAGCGGGCAGTGGAATCGCTACGGCTCGAGCACCGCGAGCACCTCGTCCTCTCGCAGGATGAGGTGTTCCTCGCCTTCGAGCGTGACCTCGGCGCCCGTGTACTTCCCGATGAGCACGCGGTCGCCGAGGTGCACCGGGAGCGGGTGGGTGACCCCGCTCTCGAGCACCTTGCCGGTGCCCACGGCGACGACCAGGGCCTCGAGCGGCTTCTCGCGGACGCTGTCGGGGATGAAGAGGCCACCCGGCGTCCGGTCGGCCTCGGCGACCCGTTTGGCGAGGATGCGGTCCTGCAGCGGGCGGATCTTCATGGGGAGGCTCCTTCTGGAGTTGCAGACGACGTACGCGGGGCTCCGAGGCGGCGCTGGACCCCGACCGCCTTACTCTCCGAGCTTCTTGAAGGCGCCCTCGAGCTCGCTCCAGGCGCTCTCGAGGCCCTCCTTGAAGGTCTCCCACTTCTCGCTGCCCGCGGCGCGCACCTCCGCCAGGCGGGCCTGCGCCACCTGGTACTTGGCCCGAAGGTCGTCGAGGCCCTTGTGGTACTCGGCCTTGGCCGCCGCGTCGGCCTTCTCGCTCTTGGCCACCAGCTCGTCGAGCTTCGCACCCCACTGCTTCAACTCGGTCTCCAGCTTCCCGACACGGGCTTCTGTCTTCATGACGTCCTCCCTGGCTCGGCCTGACAGTGAACGATCGGGGACCATCCGGCCGACTCCCGCGTCCGGAAGCGAGGCCTCCGCATGCCCTCATCGAGCGTCGTGGCCCTGGCCTTCGGTCTTTCGCTTCCCGGGACGGGCCTCGCGTGGCCAGCGCCACCTCCCGGAGGCGCCGGTCGGGGAGTGGAACTCTGCGAGGGCCTGGAGCAGTTGCTTGAGCTGGACCAGCTCCATGACATGGCGGATGTCGAACTCGTCGTCGATCCGCAGGCTGGTCGCCGGATAGACGGTGAGGACCCCGCTGGCGTCGGAGGTCCGCTCTGGGAGTGCCGGGTATTCGACCCGGACGAGCAGGTGCACGACCACCTGGCCACGGGTCGGGGCCACCTCCACGCGTGCCGGCACGATCTCGGTCCGCGCTCCATCCCGATGTTCTCGGTGAAGGGGGATCATCGGGTCGCCTCCGGGGGGGCCGGCTCCCCGTCGCCGTCCAGCTTGAGCAGGCCGACCACGCGGTCGTGCTCCACCACCATCAGCACCCGCCGCCCGCTGTACCGCATGCGCTGCACCACCCGCCCGAGCTTCTCGTTGGGTCGCGCGGTCTGCAGCCCGGGGCTCATGGCCTGCCGCACCACGAGGGGCGCACCGTACTCCGCGAGACCCCTCTCCATGTCGTTCCGGGAGATGAGCCCTACCAGCCGGGTGCCGTCCAGGACCGGGAAGTCCTGCTGGCCGTCGGTGGTCGCCTGCTCCCGGGCGTCGGCCAGGGGAGCGCAAGCGGCGACGGTCTGGAACCGGGTGGTCATCGCGTCGCGCACGGACAGCTGGGAGAGGGATGCCCGCTGCCTCGAGGCCGAGTGCTCGGCCTGCGCCCCGAACCAGACGAAGACTGCGACGAAGACCAGGAGCGGACCCGAGAACAGGCCGAGCACCGCGAGGACGACGGCGGTGGCCTGCCCGATGCGTGCCGCGAGTTGCGTGGCGGCCTCGGGGGGC
>CAZAIE010000128.1:0-11356 GCA_964485035.1 uncultured Myxococcaceae bacterium
GCCGCAAGCGGGACCAGGACCAGCAGGCACACGTAGCTCAGCGTGAAGCCCAGGGTCAGCCCGAAGCCGGGCAGCACGTGGCGGCGCACCGGCACCCTCACCTCTTCAGCCTCCAGGCGCGGTCGAACGTCCCGCCGTCGGCGAAGTGCGCCGCGTGCGCCTTCGCCCAGCCGCCGAAGTCGCGGTCGATGGTCAGCAGCTCGACCTCCGGGAAGGCCTTCCGGTGCCGCGCCAGCACCTCCGGGAGCCGGGGCCGGTAGTGGCGGCGCGCCGCCAGCTCCTGGGCCTCGGGGGTGAAAAGGAACTCCAGGTAGGCCTGGGCCAGCGCCCGCGTGCCCCGGCGGTCGACCACGCGGTCCACCACCGCGACCGGCGGCTCCGCGAGGATGGTCAGCGGCGGGACGACCACCTCCAGCTCGCCGGCGCCCAGCTTCTCGCGGGCGAGCAGCGCCTCGTTCTCCCAGGTGACCAGCACGTCGCCCAGCCCGCGCTGGACGAAGGTGGTGGTCGCGCCGCGCGCCCCGGAGTCCAGCACCGGGACGTTGGCGAGGAACCGGGTCACGAACTCCTGGGCCTTCGCCTCGTCGCCACCGGCCTGCCGCCGCGCCCAGCCCCACGCGGCGAGGTAGTTCCAGCGCGCCCCGCCCGAGGTCTTGGGGTTCGGGGTGATCACCCCGACGCCGGGCCTGGCGAGGTCGCCCCAGTCGCGGATGCCCTTGGGGTTGCCCCTGCGCACCAGGAACACGATGACCGAGGTGTACGGCGTGGAGCGGTGCGGCAGCCGCGCCTGCCACCCCGGGCCGATGGCCCCGCCGTGCCGCTGGATGGCGTCCACGTCGAAGCCTAGGGCCAGCGTCACCACGTCCGCCTCGAGCCCGTCGATCACCGAGCGCGCCTGCTTGCCCGACCCGCCGTGGGACTGGCGGACGACGACGTCCTCGCCGGTGCGCGCCTTGAGGCTCTTCGCGAAGGCCGCGTTCACGTCCTGGTACAGCTCGCGGGTGGGATCGTACGAGACGTTGAGCAGCGTGGGCGTCGCGGCGAGGGCCGGCCCGCACGCCAGCAGCACCGCCAGCCACGCCACGCACCGCATCTCGGGTCCCTCCGGGTTCAGGGCCGCGGGAGTCTACCGCCCCAGGCCCCGCGGCGAGCGGCTACTTGCCGGTGGCCTTGAACAGCTCCCAGCTCGCGATGAGGTCCACCCACCGCTCCTCGTCGGTCTCGAGCGCGGCGGCGCGCCGGGACTTCCGGTACCGAGCCGTGAAGTCCCGCAGCTGCTCGCCCAGCACCAGCTCCGTGATCGCCACGCGCGCGGCGCCGTGGAACTCGAAGAAGCGCAGCGCGAAGCCGCCCTCTGCGCCGTCCCCGCCTTCTCCTGGGGGCTGGTTGCGGACGATCTCCGCGCTGGCCTCGAGCGGCGGGGCGTCCTCGTCCACCTGGAAGCTGACCCGGAGCCGGGTGCCCACCGGGAGGAAGAAGCTGCTCTCCAGGAACGCTCCGCTCACGCTCAGGTCCCGCGACGGGAGCCGCGCCGAGAAGCGGGTGTCCGCGCCCTCGCCGATGCACAGCCGGAAGGGGACCGCGAGCCGCGCCCGCGGGAGACGGAACGGCCCGTCGTCGGCAGCCGGCTCCGGCTCTGGCCTGGACGCTCTGGGGCGGCCGGGCTGGCCGCGCGCGCTGGGAGGCCGGCGCTTCACAGCTCCCGACCGCACTTGGGGCAGCGGGCGACGTAGCGGCTCACGCTGCCCGCCCAGCCGCAGCTGCACTCGCGCCGGACGGTGTGCGCGTCCTGCTTCGCCGGGGACAGCAGCTTCTTGAGCACCAGCGCCGTCGCCACCACCGCCGCGGCGAAGACCAGCGTCCGGGGCCCACCGATCGACTGCAAAAGCTCTTCCATGGGGCCGCACCTTAGAGCCGCGCCGGAATTCCCACAGCAGGTTTTCCGGCAGTGACCCAACCCTGTCTTGGCCCGACGACACTGGGGGCGATTGACGTTGTGTTGTGCCGTGATACCCTTCGTGCGCTTCGCTGCCTGGGGGGAAGCCAAGATGGAACGGTTCGTCGGATTCGTGCCCGAGGTATGGGGGACGCTGGCGCTGCTCTGCCTGCTGCTCGCGGTGCTGCTCGGCCGCTGACTCCCGCTGGTAGAGTGCGGCGCCGATGACGCCCGCGCTCCTCGTCGCCCTCCTGCTCGGTGCCCTCCTCCTCGGCACCCTCGTCTACGTCGTCGTCTCCTTCCTCCTCGCCGCGCCGCACCAGGCGCCGCGCCCCCTCTCTGCCACGCTGCGCGCAGGGCTGCGCGAGTGGGGCTGGGCGACGCTCCTCGGTCCGCTCCTCCCCTGCTTCTACGTCCTGGGCCGCCGGTGGGGGCGCGGAACCGGGACCGTCCCGGTGGTGCTGGTCCACGGCTACACCCAGACCCGGGCCGACTTCCTCCGCATCGCACGGCGGTTGCGGCGCTCCCAGGTCGGGCAGATCTACGGGTTCAACTACAACTGGGCGAAGTCCATCGATCTGTCCGGCGCCGACCTCGGCAAGTTCATCGCCCAGGTCCTCTCCGAGACCGGCGCGCCCCACGTCGACCTCGTCTGCCACTCCCAGGGCGGACTGCTCGCCCGCGCGCTGCTCGCCCACTCTCCCGGCGTTGGCCTCCGCCGCGTCGTCACTCTCGGCTCGCCCCACCACGGTGTGGTCTTCAAGGGCCCGCTCGTCGGCGAGTCGGGACGACAGATGCGTGCTGGCAGCGAGTTCCTGGTCGCCCTCGCCCGCCAGCAGATCGCCGTGCCGTTCCTGAGCCTCTTCTCGACGCACGACAACATCGTCCACCCGCCCACCACGTCCTCGGTCGCGGCCCAGGGTGGCCAGGACGCCGTCGTCGGCGACTGCGGCCACCTGACGCTCATGTTCGACGGCGCGACGCTGGACAGGATGGCCGCCTTTCTCGAGCAGCCCTGATTCCGGGCACTTGCCCGCCGCCGCCTGGGGATTTCCGCCAGCGGGCCGCGCGGCGACCCATATGATCGTTGCGGGTCCGTGGAACGTCCCGGAACCGGCCGGAATCGCTGCGGAAACAGGGCACCCCGCAGGTCCCCGATATCTTTCGCGTTCCACGGCATCCAACCGACCGCGGCCGCAGCCGGTGTCCGGGGTGGCTGGTAGCTTGTCCGGCTCCGTTCGACCGTCCGGGACCTGCCCGGAATCCCTGTTGAAGAGGGTCCGACGGGAGCGTAAGACACCGCCCTTCTCGAGGGGCCTGGAGCGAACACCGTGAGCGAACCCGACACGATCTCCATCCGCGGCGCGCGGGAGCACAACCTCAAGAACGTCGACCTCGACATCCCCAAGAAGAAGCTGGTGGTCTTCACCGGCGTCTCCGGCTCGGGGAAGAGCTCGCTCGCGTTCGACACCCTCTACGCCGAGGGCCAGCGCCGCTACGTGGAGAGCCTCTCCGCCTACGCCCGCCAGTTCCTGGGCCAGATGGAGAAGCCCAAGTACGACACCATCCGCGGCCTCTCGCCCACCATCTCCATCGAGCAGAAGGCGGCCTCCAACAACCCCCGCTCCACCGTCGGCACGGTCACCGAGATCCACGACTACCTGCGCGTGCTCTACGCCTCCATCGGCGTGCAGCACTGCCCCTCGTGCGGGAAGAAGGTGGGACGGCAGTCGGCCCAGCAGATCGTCGAGGAGATCCTCAAGCAGCCGGCGGGCGCGAAGTTCACCGTGCTCGCCCCCATCGTGGTCAGCCGCAAGGGCGAGTACAAGGACGTGCTCGACGACCTGCGCAAGCGCGGCCTCGTCCGGGTGCGCATCGACGGCAAGGTCTACCGGCTCGACGAGGACCGGGTCGAGCTGGACAAGAAGCTCAAGCACGACATCCACGTGGTCGTGGAGCGCCTGGTGATGAAGCCCGACCTGAGGGCCCGCCTCACCGACGCAGTGGAGGCCTCGCTCAAGGAGGGCAAGGGGCTGCTGGTCCTCTCCGACGAGAAGTCCACGCCGGCCTCGGACCGCGTCTTCAGCGAGCAGAACGCCTGCCTCGCCTGCGGGCTCTCGTTCGGCGAGCTCTCGCCGCCGCAGTTCTCCTTCAACAACCCGCTGGGCATGTGCCCGGAGTGCAACGGGCTGGGCACCAAGCTGGAGATGGACCCGGAGCTCATCGTCCCCGACCGCACCAAGTCCATCCGCGAGGGCGCGGTGGAGCCTTGGGCCTCGGCGTTGGCGCGCTTCGACAGCTGGACCGCGGAGATCATCGACCAGTTCTCCAGCAAGCACGGCATCGACCTGGACGCGCCCTTCCACAAGCTGCCCAAGAAGCACCAGGACCTGGTGCTGCACGGCAACGTCGACCCCGAGGCCGGCCGCCCGCGCCCGAGCTGGGGCGAGTTCGAGGGCGTGGTCAACCAGCTGATGCGCCGCTTCAAGCAGACCGAGTCGGAGCAGATGCGGCGCTACTACATGCGCTACTTCTCCACCAAGCCCTGCACCACCTGCGCCGGCGCGCGCCTCAAGCCCGAGAGCCGGGCCGTGAAGATCCAGGGACGGGGCATCGTCGAGGCGTCGGCGCTGACCATCGACAGCGCCTTCGAGTGGCTCAACGCGCTCCCGCTCTCGACCAACGAGCAGACCATCGCCCAGGAGCTGCTCAAGGAGATCCGCAACCGCCTGGGCTTTTTGCGCAACGTCGGCCTGGGCTACCTCACGCTCGACCGCTCCGCCTCCACGCTCTCCGGCGGCGAGAGCCAGCGCATCCGCCTCGCCTCGCAGATCGGCAGCGAGCTCACCGGGGTCATCTACATCCTCGACGAGCCCTCCATCGGCCTGCACCAGCGCGACAACGGGAAGCTGCTGGCCACGCTGAAGCGGCTGCGGGACATCGGCAACTCGGTGATCGTCGTGGAGCACGACGAGGAGACCATCCGCGAGGCGGACTGGGTACTCGACTTCGGGCCCGGCGCGGGCGAGCTGGGCGGGGAGATCGTCGCGGCGGGGCCGCTCCCCAAGCTGATGGCGGACCCCCGCTCGACCACCGGCGCGTTCCTCTCCGGCCGCCAGGAGATCGCCGTCCCCGACACGCGTCGGGCGGCGACGCGGGCGCGCCTCAAGGTGGAGGGCGCCGCGGAGAACAACCTCAAGGGCATCGACGTGGAGTTCCCGCTGGGGCTGTTCATCGCCGTCACCGGCGTCTCCGGCGCGGGCAAGTCCACGCTGGTGAACGACATCCTGCTGCCCGCCCTCTCCCGCACCCTCTACGACTCGCGCGAGTCGCCGGGGCGCCACAAGGCCATCAAGGGGCTGGAGCACCTGGACAAGGTCATCTCCATCGACCAGCGGCCCATCGGGCGGACCCCGCGCTCGAACCCGGCGACGTACACCAAGCTCTTCGACTCCATCCGCGAGCTCTTCGCGCAGACGCCGGAGGCCAAGACCTACGGCTACCAGCCGGGTCGCTTCTCCTTCAACGTGAAGGGCGGGCGCTGCGAGGAGTGCGAGGGCGGCGGCGTGAAGCTGGTGGAGATGCACTTCCTGCCCGACGTCTACGTCACCTGCGAGTCCTGCAAGGGCCACCGCTTCAACGAGGCCACGCTGCGGGTCCGCTACAAGGGCAAGAACATCGCCGAGGTGCTGGACATGAGCGTGCGCGAGGCGCTCGAGCACTTCGCCGTGCACCGGGACATCGTGCGCGTGCTCACCACGCTGTCGGACGTGGGCCTGGGCTACATGAAGCTGGGCCAGAGCTCGACCACGCTCTCGGGCGGCGAGGCGCAGCGCATCAAGCTCTCGCGCGAGCTGGCGAAGACCGCGACCGGGCGCACGCTCTACGTGCTCGACGAGCCGACCACCGGCCTGCACTTCGAGGACATCCAGAAGCTGCTCGCGGTGCTGAACCGGCTGGTGGACGCGGGGAACACCGTGCTGGTCATCGAGCACAACCTGGACGTCATCAAGTGCGCCGACTGGATCACCGACCTGGGGCCCGAGGGCGGCGACGGCGGCGGCCGGCTCATCGCCACGGGGACGCCCGAGGAGGTCGCGAAGGTGAAGGAGAGCGCCACCGGCCAGTACCTGAAGCGGGTGCTGGATGCGGCGAAGCCGAAGCCCAGGAGCCGCGCCGAGCCGATCGAGGCGCGCACCGGGAAGGCGGCGGCGAGGGAGAGCGCGGCGACCTGAGACGACGCCCGCACACGCCCGGCGGCCCATGCGGACCGCCGGGACGATGAGGCTGACTACAGGTACTTCTCGAGGAGCACGACGCCGATCACGAAGACCGCGCCGACCACGAGGAACCAGACCATCCGGCTCCAGCGGAACTGCTCCATGTGGGCCTCGGCTTCGGACGACGGGACCTGCTCGGTCTGCTTGGACAAGACGGAACTCCCTTGGAGCCCCCAGGGCCCCAGGTGAAGGATTGGTGCGTGTTGTGGGGTGCAGCGCTCCCAGCGGCTCCCGAAGAGCCGGGACGAGAGCGACCTTCACGCGCGGGGAGGAGGTCCTCTCGCGGGACTGACCAACACCAGGAAGCGGCTCGGGGCGCCCGCGTCCTGCCAGGGAACGGACCCGGCGAACGAGAGCAGCGGGGGCAGCAACGGCGCAAGAGGAAGCTCACCGAACAGCCGTTCCCCTGGGGACTCGCGACACGGCGCAGGAGGCTGTGCGCGGGTCGCCTGGACGCCGGAAGAGGGATCGACGATGCCCACCGGCGGGGCGAGTGGTCCCGACGCCTCGGTCCAGCGGGCGTTCCCGACCGCGCCGGGCGAGGCGGGCGCCACGTCCAGGTGACGGGCGAGGCGCGCCGGACCGAGAGCCAGCACCCCCACCGCGAGCAGGACCGTGGCGACGCCGAGCCGGGAGGCCGGTGGGCGGAACGGACCGAGGGTGCGGGAGCGAGGACTCACGAGGGCGTTGGGGTATAGCCCAGGACGTCCGGGCTGACGAGCACCGCGGGGTGCTCGCGGATGCCCATCGTGCTTGGTGCTCCGCGCGATGGGCAAGTCTATCCCGGGAGATCCACCAGCCATACGATGCGACCACACTCGGCAACCGTTCCACGACGCCACCCCCGGACCCGACATGCGAGCAGCGAAGCGGATTCTGCTGGCCCTCGTCGCAATCGTGGTCGGGTTCGCGCTGGTCTCGGGCGTGGTCGCGTGGCGGGTGACCGACCCGTTGCATCAAAGCGTGGGCCCGATTCCGCCAGAGCTTCCGTCTGGCACCGAAGCCGTATCCTTCGCGAGCCGGGATGGGCTCCAGCTCTCCGGATGGTTCGTCCCCCAAGAAGGCACGTCGCGCGCCGTGGTGCTGCTCCATGGGCATGGCTCATCGCGCCAGCAGATGGTCGCCCGGGCGCGTCTCTTCCACGAGGCTGGCCATGCCGTGCTGCTCTACGACGCCCGCGGACACGGTGAGAGCGAGGGCGACCGAGTGTCTGCCGGCTGGTTCGAGACGGCCGATCTCCTCGGAGCCCTGGACTATCTGCGGACGAAGAACCTCCGGGAGTTCGGCTGCCTCGGGGTGTCGCAGGGCGGCGCCACGATCCTCCTCGCAGCGGAGCGGCTCCCGATCGAGGTGCGGTGGGTGATCGTGGAGAGCGTCTACCCCGACATCCGCGATGCACTCGATCGCCGGTTCCGCATGCACGCGCAGGTCCCCGGCTGGCTGGGGGGAGCGTTGGTCGCGCCCATGGCGGCCCTGCGACTCGGCATCGATGCCGACGTCATCGCGCCGAGCAGGCACATTGGAGGCCTGCGCTGCCCCGTCTTCGTCCTCGGCGGTGCGGACGACCAGCACACCCTGGCGACGAGCACACTGTCGCTGTTCGAAGCCGCACGCGCCCCGAAGCAACTCTGGATGGTCCCGGGAGCAGCGCACGTCGACCTCCAGGGCTTCGCCAAGCAGGACTATGCAGAGCGAGTCTTGGCCTTCGTCGCTGGGGTCCAAGCGCGCGCGACGGACGCTCCCTGACGACCGGGCTCCGCAGCGCCCCTTGCCCACTGGATTCCGGTATGCCGCCGGCCCGCTGCCGGTCGGAACGACGGTTGCTCACTCTCAGCCGTCTCCGTCCTCCGAAGTCGTGCCGGACTCCCGCCGCGCCTGGAGCAGCCGGTTGCGCACCATCTTGAGGATCACGAAGGACTCGCGCTCGCGCTCCTCGAGCGCGCTGGTGAGGAAGGCGATGGTCTGCAGGCAGTCCGGGATCACCTTCTTGGAGAGCGCGCTGCAGCGCCGCTGCGTCCGCTTCAGCTCGCGCGCGAGCCGCGCCACCGACGCCTCGAGGCCCGCCTGGACGGCCAGGAGCGGCAGCACCTCGGCGAAGGCCCGGGCCGCCGCGTCCGCCGCGGGCGAGGTCTCCGCGATCCCGAAGCGCGCCCCCAGCGGCTCGAGCACGACCCGCGCGTCCGTCACCTCCAGGCCCACCAGCTTGCGCGGGTGCAGCTCCACCTGGTGGTCGCAGCGCACGGCCAGGGCTGCCCGATCCAGCGCGGCGGCACCGGAGTCGAGCACGGCCTCCCGCAACGCTGACCGAGCCCGGTCCAAGGCAGCCTGGGCCTCGCGTCGGGCGGCGGCGGCGGCCCCGGTGCGCGCCGTCAGCTCCAGGAGCAGCCGCTCGCGCTTCTGGTCCAGCAGGGCGTAGCCCTCCTGCGCGAAGTCGAGCTGTCGCCGCAAGGCCAGGAGCCCGGACTTGGTGGCGGGGACGTCGAGCAGCGCCATCGGACCTCCCTCAGGGCTTCGCCGCCCGGTAGTGCGCGTCGAGCATCGCCGCGCCGAGGCGGTGGAGCTCCTCGCGCGGGAGCAGTCCCAGCACCTCCCAGCCCAGGTCGAGCGTGGTGGCGATGGGCCGGTCCTCGTGCTCGCCCTGGGAGAGGAGCCGCCGCTCGAACGCCTCGCCGAAGCGCAGGTAGACCCGGTCCTGCGGCCCCAGCTCCTCCTCGCCGATGATGTCCGTGAGCGCCCGCACCCGCTTGACCTGCGCGTAGCTGGCGAAGAGCTGGCTCGCCAGCGCCGGGTGGTCCTCGCGGGTGTAGCCCTTGCCCACCCCGTCCTTCATCAGGCGCGAGAGGCTCGGCAGGCCCGCGATGGGCGGGTACACCCCGCGCTGGAACAGCTCCCGGTCCAGCACGATCTGCCCCTCGGTGATGTAGCCGGTCAGGTCCGGGACCGGGTGGCTGATGTCGTCGGAGGGCATGGTCAGGATGGGGAGCTGGGTGATCGACCCGGGCGAGCCCTCGACGCGACCGGCGCGTTCGTAGAGCGACGCCAGGTCCGAGTAGAGATAGCCGGGGTACCCCTTGCGCCCGGGGATCTCGCCGCGGGCGGTGCCCACCTCGCGCAGGCTCTCGCAGTAGTTGGTCATGTCGGTGAGCACGACCAGGACGTGCTGCCCCAGGTCGAAGGCCAGGTGCTCGGCCAGCGTCAGCGCCGCGCGCGGGGTGAGCAGGCGCTCGACGCTGGGCGCGTCGGCGAGCGAGAGGAACATCGCCACCCGCGAGAGCGCCCCCGACTCCTCGAAGTCGCGGCGGAAGAAGTCCGCGACGTCGCGCTTCACGCCCATCGCAGCGAAGACCACCGAGAACTCGGTGCGCTCCTCCAGCAGCCGCGCCTGCCGGACCACCTGCGCGCAGACGCGGTCGTGGGGCAGGCCGTTGCCCGAGAAGATGGGCAGCTTCTGCCCGCGGACCAGGGCGTTCATCCCGTCGATGGCGGAGATGCCGGTCTGGATGAACTCGCGCGGGTAGCGCCGCGCCACCGGGTTGATGGGGGCACCGTTGACGTCGCGCCGGTCGCCGGAGAGCGCCGGGGGGCCGCCGTCGACCGGACGGCCCAGACCGTCGAACACCCGCCCCAGCATCTGGCGCGAGACCGGAAGGCGCAGGCTCTCGCCCAGGAAGCGCGCGCGCAGCGTCGCCCCCGACAGCCCCGCGCTACCCGCCAGCACCTGCACCACGGCCTGCCGCTCGGAGACATCGAGCACACGACCCAGGCGCGGGCGGCCCGCGGGGTCGGTGATCTCCACCAGCTCGTCGAAGCCGACGTCGCGCACCCGGTCGATGACCACCAGCGGGCCCTCGATGCGCGAAGCGCCCACGTACTCCAGACCCTGGTCTCGGAGGACGCCGCTCATGCGGTACCCGCCTTGGGGGCAAGCCCCTCCAGCTCGGCCATGACGCGGGCGGCGAGGCGCGCGAGGCCCTCGAGGTCGTCGTTCGCCACCGCCGACTTGGCGCGCAGGACCTCGCCGACGCAGGGCAGCGCCGCGATGGCCGCGAGCGGGACGCCCTTCGCGATGAGGTCCCGTCCACCGCGGTAGAGCGTGAGGATGAGCCTCAGCAGCGCGCCCTGCTTGGCCAGGGGACAGAAGGCGTCGGTGGCGTCGAAGGCGCTCTGCGCGAGGAACCCGTCGCGGAAGACCGAGCCCACGAAGAGGAAGAGCCGCTGGCTGTCGGGCAGGGCGTCGGGCCCCACCAGCCGCGCGATCTGCCGGTAGTGCTCCTCCTTCTG
The DNA here is from genome assembly GCA_964485035.1 of uncultured Myxococcaceae bacterium. Lineage (GTDB taxonomy): Bacteria > Myxococcota > Myxococcia > Myxococcales > UBA5297 > CAZAIE01. The sequence continues at coordinate 10,498 of CAZAIE010000128.1, forward strand.
GAGCACCCCCATCGCCTCGTCGCGCAGCTCGCGCCAGCCGGGAGCGGCGCGCTCCCAGCCCGCGGCCACCTCGTCCAGGTAGTCGGAGTAGGACCGCAGCCAGTTGATCGACGGGTAGTGCCGGGCGTTCGCGAGCTCGGTGTCGAGCGACCAGAAGACGCGCGTGAAGCGGCGCGTGTGCTGCGTGACCGGCTCGGAGAAGTCGCCGCCCGGTGGGCTCACCGCTCCGACGATGCTCACCGAGCCACGCTCCCCGCCGAGCGTGGTGACTGCGCCGCCGCGCTCGTAGAACTCCGCCAGGCGCGCGGGCAGGCTCGCCGGGAAGCCCTCCTCCGCGGGCATCTCCTCCAGCCGCGCCGACATCTCGCGCAGCGCCTCGGCCCAGCGGCTGGTGGAGTCGGCGAAGACGGCCACGTCGAGGCCCATGTCCCGGTAGTACTCGGCGAGCGTGATGCCGGTGTAGATGGACACCTCGCGCGCCGCCACGGGCATGTTCGAGGTGTTGGCGATGAGCAGCGTGCGCTCCATCAGCGGGCGGCCCGAGCGCGGGTCGAGCAGCGTGGGGAACTCGCGCAGCACGTCGGTCATCTCGTTGCCGCGCTCGCCGCAGCCGATGAACACGATGATCGATGCGTCCGACCACTTGGCGAGCTGGTGCTGCGTGATGGTCTTGCCGGTCCCGAAGCCGCCAGGGATGCACGCCGCGCCGCCACGCCCAAGAGGGAAGAAGGTGTCGATGACGCGCTGGCCGGTGACCAGCGGCTCGTCCACGCGGCGCCGCTCGCGCGCGGGGCGAGGGGTCCGCACCGGCCACTTCTGCAGCATCGAGACGTCCACCGGTCCAGCGGGGGTCTCGAGG
>CAZAIE010000129.1:0-11243 GCA_964485035.1 uncultured Myxococcaceae bacterium
CTGCGGGAGCGACCTACTTCCTGCTCGTGGACGGGATGCAGGGCGCGCAGGGGACCTTCGAGCTCCAGGTGGACTGCCCATGACGACGCTCCGGAGCCTCTCTCTCGTCGGCGCCTGTCTGGGTGCTGTGCTGGCCAGCGGCTGCCTCGACGTCAAGGCCGGGCGCTGCGGCGACCTGCTCTGCCCGCGGGGCACCGTCTGCGCGGCGGAGGCGGGCCGGTGCGTGACCCCGGACCTGCTCTCTGCCTGCCTCGACCGGGCGGAGGACTCTGCCTGCACGCTGGGGGGCGTCGCGAGCGCGGAGTGCAACCGCGGGGTCTGCACGGCCATCGTCTGCGGCGACGGCGCGAGGAGGGGCGCGGAGGCCTGCGACGACGGCAACACGCTCGCCTGCGACGGGTGCAGCGCCGACTGCCGGGTAGAGCGGTGCGGAGACGGCGTGGTCGAGTGCGGCGAGCAGTGCGACCTGGGTGCGTCCAACTCGCTGGCCCCGAACGCCGCCTGCCGCCCCGACTGCCGCCGCCAGCGCTGCGGGGACGGCGTCGTCGACGACCGCTCCGGGGAGACCTGCGACGGCGCCCCGCCCGCGGAGGAGACCTGCGAGGGCTTCGGCTTCTACGGGGGCGAGCTGCGCTGCTCGGCCAGCTGCCGGGCCGACACCGCGACCTGCGTCGGCATCTGCGGCGACGGCCAGGTCAACGGCTCCGAGATCTGCGACGGGGTGCTGTCCCAGCCCCAGAGCTGCCTCGACTTCGACTACGACGTCGGCACGGTCTACTGCGGCCAGGTCTGCACCCCGAGCTTCGCGGGCTGCGAGCGGATGGGGTTCACGCCGTTGCGCCAGGCCGACCCGGTGACCCTGAACGCGCTGTGGGCCAGCGGCCCGGTCGAGCGCCTGGGCGTCGGCGCCGCAGGCACGATCCTCCGGTTCGACGGCAGTTCCTGGACGGCGCAGGTCTCGGGGACCGACCAGCCCCTCTACGGCGTCTGGGGCAGCGCGCCGGGCGACGTGTGGGCGGTGGGCGACGAGGGGACGCTGCTGCACTCCGACGGGGTGGCCTGGGCGTCGCGCGAGGCGGGGACGACGGTCCAGCTCAACGCCGTGTGGGGCAGCGGGCCCGCGGACGTCTTCGTGGTCGGCCGAGAGGGCACGGTCCTGCACTTCGACGGCGCGGCGTGGACGCCCCAAACCTCCGGGCTGGACGTCTCGCTCACCTCGGTCTGGGGGAGCGGGCCCAAGGACGTGTTCGCCACCAGCTCCTACGGCCACGTGATCCACTACGACGGGACGGCCTGGTCCTCGATGACGCTCCCGCTCGACCCTGCGGCGGAGACCTACCTCTACTCGGTCTGGGGCACCGGGCCGAAGGACGTCTTCGTCGCCGGGGACCTGGGCACGGTGCTGCACTACGACGGCGCCGCCTGGACGCAGATGGCTTCCGGGACCACCGAGTTCGTGAACGTCGTCTCCGGCACCGGGCCGAAGGACGTCTTCGCTGGCGCCGAGAACGGGGTGGTGCTCCACTTCGACGGGGTGGCGTGGGCTCCCTTCCCCAGCGGCACGCAGCAGGCCATCTACGCGCTCTCCGCGGGGCCCGACGACGTGCTGGCCGCTGGCGACGGGGTGCTGCTGCAGTTCCTGGGCGGCGGGCCGACCATCTCCGAGGTGGCGACCGGGCTGCCCGGCGGGGTCGACGCGGTCTGGGCCTCCGGCCCCGACGACGTCTTCGCCGCCGACGACACCGGGGCCATCGCGCGGTTCGACGGGACCCACTGGACGGTGCAGGTCCCCACCAGCGCCGGATCCTTCTCCGCGATGTGGGGCTCGGGGCCGACGGACGTGTTCGCGGTGGGCACCTCCAACACGGTGATGCACTACGACGGGACCGCGTGGACGGGGATGGGCGTCGCCGACGGCGTGGACTTCAACTGGGTCTGGGGCAGCGGGCCCACGGACGTCTGGGCAGTGGGCTGGGACGAGGAGAAGGTCGGCGTCCTCGCCCACTACGACGGCGCCGCCTGGTCGGTCGTCCCCACCGGCCCCCTGGCGCAGATCTACGGGGTCTGGGGCTCGGCGAAGGACGACGTCTACGCCTGCGGTGAAGAGGGCACGCTCCTGCACTACGACGGCTCCGCGTGGTCGACCCTCGACCCCGGCTTCGACGGGACGATCTGGGGAGTGTGGGGCAGCGGTCGCGACGACGTCTTCGCCTTCGCGGACCTCGACGGAGTGCTGCACTGGGATGGCCGCACCTGGTCGCGGCTGAACGTGCGCTCCAAGAACTCCTTCGACTACGCCAGCGGCACCGGCCCGACCGATGCCTTCGTGGTGGAGTACGAGGGCAGCGCGCTCTTGCACTACGACGGCATCGACTTCGCGCCGCTGCGTCTGCCCGCAGGCGTGACGGTGAGCACCTGGATGGGGCGCGGGTTCGGGTACGTGGGGATGCAGGAGGACGGCCGGCTCCTGAAGATCGACCGGCACTGCACCGCGCACGAGCGCCGCTGCGGCGACCGCTGGGACAACGACTGCGACGGCCTCCTCAACTGCGCGGACGAGGACTGCCAGGACACGCCCGCCTGCGCCGCGGGCGGGCAGTGCGCCCCGGCCATCGCGCTGGCCTGCGGCGGGTCGGTCAAGGGGAGCACCGCGGGGGGCGCGCCGGTCCTGGAGCGCTACCCCTGCGCGCCCAGGCCCCTGAACGGCCGCGAGCGCATCTACCGCCTGAACCCTGCCGCCGGGGGCGAGGTCGCGGTCCGGCTCGCGAACGCCGCGCCGGGGCTCCAGCTCGTGGTCCTGGGGGCCTTCGCCTCCGGCGGGTGCGACCTGCGCGGCCGGTGCCTGGCCGCGAGCGCCGCCGCGGGGAGCGCATCCTTCACTGCCGTCGCTGGAGCCACCTACTACGTGGTCGTCGATGGCGTCGACGACGCGATGGGGTCCTTCGAGCTCGAGGTCACGTGTCCATGAAGACGACCCTTTCGATAGCCGTGGTGTTGGCCTGCGTGCTGGGGGCGGGGCGGTCCCTGGCCGCCGAGCGGCCCTGGGCACAGGGAGTCCCACCCGAGCGGCAGGAGGAGGCGCTGCGTCTCTTCCAGGAGGCGAACGCCCTCTTCGCGGAGTCGAAGTACACGCAGGCGCTCACGCGGTACCGGGACGCGCTGCGCGCCTGGGACCACCCGGGCGTCCGCTACAACACCGCCGTCGCGCTCATCCACCTCGACCAGCCCCTGGTGGCGTTCGAGAACCTGGAGGCCGCGCTGCGCTACGGCGAGACGCCCTTCGACGCCGAGACCTACAAGCAGGCGCTCCTGTACCAGAAGCTGCTCGCGGGCCAGGTCGCCGAGCTGGAGATCTCGTGCGACGAGCCGGGCGCCGAGGTGTCGCTCGACGGCGAGCGGCTCTTCGTGGGCCCGGGCAGCCACCGGCGGCGGGTGTTGCCCGGCGCCCACCAGCTGGTGGCCCAGAAGCCGGGCTTCGTGACCGAGACCCGGGTCCTCCAGCTCGCTGCGGGCAAGCCGCTCAGCGAGCGCGTGGCGCTGCAGGAGGCCAAGCTGGCCCCGGTCCGGATGGTGCGCCGCTGGGACACCTGGAAGCCCTGGACGATGCTCGGCGCGGGGGTGGTGGTGGCGCTGGTGGGAGCCCCGCTGATGCTGGACGCGCAGAGCAACCTCAACCGCTTCGACGACGACCTCGCGCGCATGTGCCCCAGCGGCTGCCGGGAGCAGGACCTGCCCTCTACGGTGCTGGACTCGCGCAGCCGCGGCCAGGTCGAGAACGGGGTCGCGGTGGCGCTGTTCGGCGTGGGTGGTGCGCTCGCGGTGGTCGGGGGCGTGCTCGTGGCCCTGAACCAGCCCCAACCGGAGCAGGCGCCGGCAGTGAGCGTGGTGCCGGTCGCGGGGCCGGACCTGGTGGGAGTGGCCGCGACGCTCCGGTTCTAGCGGTGGACGGGCGGTGCCGGGTGTGGTTCTGGTGAGCAGGGTTGCAGCAGACGCAGGTGTTGGGGGAAGAGGAACGGCGATGGCGAACTACTACCTGGCCGACTACATGCGGGACTTCAACGCGCTGGGCGAGGCGGCGTTCGCCGCGCAGAACCGGTTCGCCCACCTCGTGGGCCAGGGCATCGCCGGGGACATCGCGCAGAAGGACAACGAGCGCACCTCGGCGGTGAACAAGAAGGCGCTCGAGGAGCGCGGGCTGTGGCTCGACCGGGTCTTCGCGCTCAAGCCGAAGACGGGCGCCGGGCCGCTGGAGCTGGTGGTCGGCCGCTCTCCCGAGGCGGACATCCTCATCCCCGACCACACCATCTCGCGCCGGCACTGCGCCTTCCACGTCTCCCCGGGCTCGTTCTCGATCACCGACCTGGGGGGCGCGAACGGGACGCTGGTGAAGAAGCTGAAGGTCGGCAAGCAGCGCATGCCGCTCACCGGAGGCGAGGAGATTGTCCTGGGGCGGCTGGTGTTCGCGTTCCTGACCCCCGAGGGGTTCCTCGCGCTGGTGCGGTCGGGCGTGGTGCGGAGGACCTGGTAGCGGCTGGGGGCGGGGTTCAGTCGTCCCAGTCGAAGTCGCTGTCGCTGCAGTCGCCCCGGGCGATCTTCTCGAACACCTCGACACAGGCGTCGAGCTCCTTGATCGCAGTGGAGCTGAGGCGTTGGCAGCCCAGCGAGCGGATGGCGAGGGAGCAGGCCGCGACGTCGGTCTCGTCCACGCACCGGGCGCCGCAGGTGGTCGAGCAGAGGTCGATCCAGTAGGAGTCGAGGCCGCAGCTGTCGAGCGCCCCCGTGAAGGCGTCCGTCACCTGGCGGCAGGCGTCGGCGGAGTCCACCATCCCCCGCGGGCAGCCGCACGCGCCGAGTCCCAGCGCGAGGAGGGGAGCGAGGATCAGCCGGAGGATGCGGGGACGGGCCATGGCCAACTCCAGGGTGGACGAGCTGCGTGTCCCAGGAGTTGCCGCCGCGGGCGAAGGCGATCCACCGGAGCCGAGCCTACTCTCGAGGCCGGAGACGTCCGGTCACCACAGCCCGACCCCTGCCGTCCCGCGGCTGGTGGTCCCCCAGGTCTGCGAGGTGCGGGGGTGGTCGACCATGGTGTTGCCGTTGCCCTCTGCTGAAGGGGGCGCCGCTCCGAGGGAGCCGGGCGGCTCGAACGAGAAGTACACGTAGAGCTGGGGCCGGGAAGGGTCGTGGTTGTCCCAGGCCGCGCCCCCGTCGGTGTTCGACTTCACCGCCATGACCTTGTCGGTGAAGGAGGTCTTCCAGGTCTTGGGGACCGTGCCCGTCCCGCGGTTGGGCCCGAAGCGGTTCCGGTTGGCGTAGAGGGTGATCGACCGGTCGCTGGTCCCGCCGCCGACGTTGAAGGGAGCGGAGGCGCCATCGCACCAGTTGTCGTCGAAGCGCAGGCCGGCGGTGGCGCACGCGTTGCGGGTGGCCATGAGGCAGGCGTTCAGGTTGGGGTCGTTGGTGAGGTCCAGCGCGTTGCCGACGATCTGCACGCCGAAGCGCTGCCCCGAGGCAGGGAGGCTGCACTCGACCTGGATGGCGTCGTTGTGGGAGTGGTCGCCGTCGGTGCGGTCTGCGTCCAGGTCGTAGAACTGCAGGTCGTGGATCCACGAGGTCTCGACGCGCGCGTCGGTGAAGGTGCCCGAGCCGGCGAAGACCTGCATCCCGTCCACGGTCCCGGCGACCTCGCTGCGCCGCAGGGTGAAGCGGCTGGCGTCGAGGCCGTGGGAGTGGTGGTAGGCGGCGCTGACGCCGGTCCCGCGCTGGACCGGGGTGGGCACTCGCACCTCGAGGTCCTCGAGCACCAGTCCCACGGTGAGCCCGGAGGTGCCGCGGACGAGGCGGCGCCCGGAGTTGATGCCGGCGGGCGGCGCCGCGACCGGCGCGTCGGGGATGCGCACCGCCTCGACGATGGAGCGGCGGAGCGTCACCTGCGGCGCGCGGACCTCGAGGTAGCCGCGCAGGTGCAGCCGGTCGAGGACGAGGCCGGTGGCGGTGACGTACGCGTGCTCGGAGGGGAGGGTGAGCGCGGCGCCGTTGCGCGTGAACGTGTAGCTCGCGCCCGACTGGCCGATCACCAGCGTCTCCTCGCCAGTGGAGGGGGTGTTGGTCGCGCTCTTGTTGGGCTTCTCGAGGTCGACCAGGTACAGCCGGTCGGCGACGACCGCGGGGACACCGGTCGAGGCGTCGTCGGGCGGCGCCGCCCCGAGCGTGCGCTGGGCGACCGCGACCGGCTTCGTGGCCCTGCCCGTGCGGCCGTGGTCGTCGGTGACGGTGAGCGTGACGACGTAGCTGCCCGGGGCGGCGAAGGTGTGCAGGCGCGGGGTGCGGCCCTGCTCCGAGGCCGTCCCGTCACCGAAGTCCCACCGGTGCGAGACCAGCGAGCCGTCGGGGTCCGAGGAGCCCGCGTCGTCCACGGAGAGCGTGAGGTCGCGCGCCTCCACCTCCAGCCTCGCGGTGGGGCAGACCGTCGCCTGGCACTCCGGGTCCGCGCAGTCGGTGCGGCCGTCACAGTCCTCGTCCACGCCGTTGCCGCAGGCGGACTCGGTGGCGAGGCAGGTGCTGCAGACACCGGTCCGGCAGGTGCCCGTCCCCTGGCAGGCGGTGCCATCCGCGCGGGCGGGGTGCGTGCAGGCCGAGGCGGCGCTGCAGACGTCGTCGGTGCACTCCTGGCCGTCGTCGGGGCAGGCGGCGCCCGTGGGCCTGCGAGCAAAGACGCAGCGGCCGGTCGCGTCGCACACGCCCGCCTCGTGGCACTCGGGGGCAGTCGCGCAGAGCGAGGGATGGATCCGGCAGTCCTGGGACGAGCCCGCGTCGGGGCCCGGAGTCGCGGCATCCTCGGGGGCAGCCCCTGCGTCGAGTGAAGGCGCGCCGGCATCTGGCGCGCTGCCCGCGGCGTCGGAAGCGTGGCTGCCCGCGTCGGTTTCAGCGGGCCCGGAGTCGGGTCCACCGATGGAGGCGTCGGGGTCGCTCGCGGCGGCGTCGGTGGGATCCTCGCCGGCATCGGGAATGGCTTCCGCGGCGTCGAGGGAGCCAGGGCCCACGTCGGGGTCGGGCGTCCGGGCGCCTCCCACCGTGCAGCCGGTGAAGGCAACCAGGAACATCCAGGGGAGCACGCGGCCAGCGGACATGGGCACCTCGGAGACAGTCCCTTTGGAGAAGGACGGTCCCGGCCCGATGTCGCCTGTCACCAGCGGGCTTCGAACAGGCAGGCGGGGGCTCCCTGGAGCCGACAGGCGCGGTGCTTCACCTGGGGCGCCTTGGCGCCGCAGACCTCGAGCCCGGCGCGGAACGTCCCGATGTTCTCGTGGCAGTGGACCACGTGGATCGGGTCGTAGCCGGAGACGGCCACGGTGGCTGTGTTCGGGCCCTCGTCCTGGACGACGAGGTCTCCCCGGTCCATGTACGTCCGCCAGATGCGCGCGCTCTGCTTGAGGAGGAACGGCGGGGTCGCGAGCTTGAGCATGATCCGGTAGATGCCGCCGATCTGCCGTAGGCCGTCGAAGTGGCCGAAGCGCTCGATCTGCGAGGGGTCGCCGCCGAAGAAGAGCCCCGTCACCGCCTTCTCGATCTCCACCAGGTGGGCGAGCGGGTACCACTCGTGGCCGTAGGACGACTGCAGGGTCTTCAGGACCTCGGGAGCGAGGGTCTGGTGCAGGCGCTGCACCCCGGACGGACCGAACTCCTGCTCGACGAACAGGCCCATGTGCAGGAAGGAGATGCCTTTGATCTTCGTCTCGCTGGCGGCCATGGAACGAATGTAGTCCGCGGGGAGTCTCATTGCCCGGGTCGCAGCACCGATGGCTGAGGTGTAGAACACCAAGACGGAAAGGGCGGTTGGTCGAGCGCACGGATGTAGCCATGCGTCGCGGCAAGCGAGGGGAAGATGACCTGGCGGGACGTGAAGGTTCTGGGAGTCGGGGCCGCGCTCACGGCAGCTGGCTTCCTGCTGTTCGGCCGGGGCGACCCCGAGCCCGAGGCCCAGGTCCGGGCTCCGGTCGCGCAGGAGGACCAGACGGTCCAGGAGGAGCCAGGAGCGGATGTGGGGCTCGAGGCGCTGACTTGGACGGACGCAGGCGCGGTTCGCCGTGGGCGGCTCGTGGGTCCAGTCCGAAGCGACGCTGGAGAGTCCCCGGACGCAGAGGCGGCGCGGGCTGAGGTCGACGGCGGCTGCTGCGGCGACGCAGGCGGAAATCGGCCCGCCGAGCAGGCAGCCTACGGCGACGGGCACTTGAGGTACGGCCACTCCCAGGCAGTCTGGGGAGTGGCGCTGATGCACGGCCAGCCGCTGGTCTCGCAGACCGCTGGCGCGGTGGTCGGGCGCGCGAGGTTTCGTGGCGAGGTCCCCGAGAGCAGTCAGCGCAAGCCGCCCACCGGCTCCTTCTGCCAGGAGCGGTGGAAGCAGAGGCCGATGCCCTCCGTGAACGTTGCCGGCAGCCTCGCCGACGTGGTGGTCTACCTCTCCTGGGGCATGGCGCCCCAGAAGGTGACCGAGCCCGTGGAGGTGGAGGTCCGGGACTGTCGTTTCACGCAGGCCGTCGTGGGGATGGTCGAGGGACAGACGCTGCGGATCACCAACAAGGATGCGGCAGTGTACCGGCTGCTCTATCCCGGTGGCCGAGTCGAGGGGGGCCAGGTCGTCTCCACAACGAAGCTCGAGGCGGGCCAGGTCTTCTCCGTCGCCGACCTCCCGAGTGGCAGCTACTGGGTTGGATTCGACTACTCCGAGGGACTCCACTTGCGCGTCGTGCCGCACCCGTACTTCTCGGTGAGCGATCCGTTCGGGGAGTTCGACGTCCCGCTGGTCCCGCCGGGCTCGTACACGGTCACCGCGTGGCATCCCCTGCTGGGGACGCGCGAGAAGCTGGTCAGCGTCCTCGCGGGGCACCGCACGGAAATCGACTTCGAGTTCGGTCTGGGCGACCTGCGGCGGTAGGCGGGATTCGTCGCCCGTCACTTCGCCGCGGCGAGCCGCGCCCGGACGAGCTTCTTCACCACGCCGACCGGCAGGCGGCAGTCGAGGGGGAAGCGGACCGTCCCCTTGCTGGTGGAGTAGCCGGCGAGGTCCTTCTCGAGCGCCTCGATGGCTTCGGGGCCGGGGTAGAGCGCGCAGTGGTTCGCGCCCGCGCCGAAGCCGACGAGGTGCCTGCCCTCGAGCCTGAAGCCGGGGATGCCGTACGCGATGCACTCCACCGCCTCGGGGGCGACCTCCTGGATGGCCTTGCGCATCGCCCGCAGCAGCGCCTGCTTCTCGGGGCCGAGCGGCGCCAGGTACTGGTCGATGGTCTTGGGCGGCTTCGTCATGTGGCCTCCGGAGGCATCGCGTCTCACTTAGCCGCGAGGCCGATCCGCCGCACGGGAGACAGGCAGGGGAAGCCGAAGTTCTCGGGGGTCAGCTTGGGCGGGCCCGAGTGGAGCGTCCCCGAAACCTCGACCCGCTGGCCCGTCCACCGGCGCAGGTCCTGGGGCGTCGGGCGCTTCGTCTTGTCCCAGATACTCTCGAGCATCACCTCGCTGCCATCGTCGAGGGCCACGACCGGCCACTCGTCCAGCGTGTCTCCGCCCTTGGAAGGGAAGGCCTTGAGCCGGTAGTTGCCCACCACGCGGCACTCCTGACCGTAACTGGCGCGCAGCGCCGCCCGGTCGGGGCAGGCGCGAACGTGGAGCGCCGGCTCCGCTGGCCCGTTCGAGGCGTCGGCTGGGAGGGCCGTCCGCTGGCATCCCAGGGCGAAGAGGAGAATTGCCAAGCGCCAGAGCCCCATGATCGCCTCCTGCAGGGAGGTGCCCCGTCGCTCCGCGAACTGGTGTGCGCCAGCCGCGAAGGTCAGAACCTCCACCCCAGCCCGAGGTGCCCGGCGGGGAGGAACAGCGCTGCGGCCTCCATGTCCACCTTGGCGACCCCCAGCATCGCCTCGCCCTCGAGGGTCACGAAGAAGGGGCCCACCACCTCGATGCGCAGGCCAGCGCGGGGGCCGATGGCGAACATCAGGCTGCTCCCCGCGTCCTGTCCCGAAGCGGTCTGCCACACCACCCCGGGGCCGAGGTCCAGCCCGATGAGGAACTGCACCGGTCCGGCCTGGGGCGAGAAGTGGAAGCCCGCCCGCAGCTGCAAGGTGTACTCCCCGAAGCCTCCCGAGTATGCGTTCCCGAAGCTCCCCAGCACGGTCACGCGCATGGCCCGGAACGGGTCCCAAGCGAGCCGCAGGTTGGAGTTCAGCCCCACTCCTCCGGCCACCGGCTTGGAGACCCCGTAGGCCACCGAGAGGGAGGTCCACGAGTCGTCCTTCTTTGCGCGCACCGGGGCCGGGCGGCTGACGGTCGGCAGGTCGCCCTTGCGCGCCACCACCGGCAGCTCGGTCGGGCGCAGCTCGTCCCACGAGACCCTCCGGATGGTCCCCGCGGCGACGTTGAATCGCCCGCCGTAGCCCTTGCCGCCGCGGAAGGCCCGCACGCCGTAGCTGCCGGGGGTGAGCGCCACCACGTGGCCGCTGTCGCCGAGCACCTCGGCGACGACCTGGTCGCGCACCACGTCGGTCACCAGCCCGCGCTCCAGCCCCGCGGGCAGCTCGAGCCCGGCGGTCGCGCGTTGCAGCACCGTGAGCACCAGCTCGCCCTGGCCACTGAGGCGGTAGTCGTAGACGGGGTGTTGCGTGCCTCCCAGCGTCGCCGCGGTCGAGGAGAGGGTGCGGTCGTAGGCGTAGCGGTAGGCCTCGCTCAACGTCACCAGGCCGTCCCCGGAGGCGTCGGCGGCGCCGCGCAGGCCGGAGACGAGGTGGTGGGTGAAGTAGCTGCCCTGGACCTCCTTCGACTCCAGGGCGATCTCATCGGCGGCGCTGGAGGTGAGCATCGCCTCGCCCGTCGCGTTGAGCTCGTCGGAGAGGCGGATGGTGAAGGCGGGGGCTGGCCGGCCGCCCTTGGCGGAGATGGCCGCGCCGCTGCGGCAGGCGTCGATGAAGGCGACCCGCACCTCGGCGCCGGTGGACGCCAGCAGCGCCTTGGCGCGCGAGAAGAGCAGGCGCTCGCGGCCCAGCTCCAGCCCCTCGCCGTCGCTGTGGCCGGAGAAGAAGAAGATGAGCACCGCGCGGGCGTCGGGGCTGCGCTGCACCTCGGCGACGCGCGCGGCGAGGAGCGCGATCGCCCGCTCCACCTCGGCGACCGGCCGGCCCTGCAGCAGGTAGAGATCCTCGGGCGCGACCTGCCCCAGCTCGACCAGCACCCGCGCGACCTTCCCCGCATCGCCCTCGGCG
>CAZAIE010000130.1:0-11138 GCA_964485035.1 uncultured Myxococcaceae bacterium
GGCCCCGCTCGACCCCATCGCCCCGCGCTTCGAGTCCCGGACGGAGAAGGCGCGGACCGAAGCGAAGCCCAAGGAGCCCGAGAAGGTCGCCAGCGACGCGCCCCGCACCGACGAGGTCCGGCCTCCCGAGCCCCCACCAGTCGAGACGGCCCCCGAGAAGAAGGTGTCCGAGCCCAGCTTCCAGCTCAGCGTCGAAGGCCCCGGAGGCCCCCAGGGCAAGACCCTGAGCGGAAATGGCACGGTGCAGCTCGCCGAGGCCGAGGGGATGGTCGTGGCCATGAACTACCAGGCCTCGGCCGAGGGGCTGAAGGCGTCGCTGGAGTGCCAGCCCTGGGCCATCGCGGCGGTGGGTGGGCTGTCGGTGGGCAAGACGCCCATCCCGCTCGAACTCAGGGACCAGCCGCTGAAGGTCGAGCTTCGCCGCCCCGGCGCAAACCCCGTCACGCTGGTCCTCGGCGCGCGCAAGAGCCGTTGACAAGCAGGTTCTCGTTCTTATACTGCCGCCCCGATTTCGGGGCAGGCCGCACAACCCGTTGTTTCCTCAAACGAAACCGGGGCGCCGCCAGTCCGGAATAGGGCGCCGGCCCCGGCTGTTTGGGCGCCGCACAAGCGGTTCCACATCGCCGTCTCGCACCGCGGAGGGCTGCATGATTGAGGTCAAGAACCTGACCAAGCGCTACCAGGATCGCGCCGCACTCGACGACCTGTCGTTCGAGCTGAAGGAAGGCGAGATCCTTGGATTCCTGGGGCCCAACGGCGCCGGGAAGACGACCACCATGCGGATGCTGACCGGGTTTCTGCCTGCGACCTCGGGCACGGCCAAGGTGGCAGGCTTCGACGTCTTCGAGCAGCCGCTGGAGGTGAAGCGGCGCATCGGCTACCTGCCCGAGCAGCCGCCGCTCTACACGGACATGACCGTCCGCGCGTACCTGAAGTTCTGCGCGGAGATCAAAGGCGTGTCGCGGCGCGCGGTGAAGGGCGAGGTGGAGCGGGTCGCCGAGCTCACCAAGATCACCCCGGAGCTGGGCCGCGTCATCGGCAAGCTCTCGAAGGGCTACCGGCAGCGCGTGGGCCTGGCCCAAGCGATCCTCAACTCGCCGCCGGTGCTCATCCTCGACGAGCCGACCGCGGGCCTCGACCCCATTCAGATCATGGAGGTGCGCGACCTGGTGAAGGAGCTGTCGGCCACCGGCAAGCACACCATCCTGCTCTCCACGCACTACATGCAGGAGGTCACCGAGACCTGCCGCAAGGTGCTGGTCATCAACCGCGGCAAGCGCGTGGAGTTCGACACTGTGGAGAACCTGCGGGCGCGCCACCCGGACCTGCCGCTCGAGCAGATCTACAGCAAGCTCGTGGACCCGACCGGGGAGCTGCGGCGCAAGCCGCAGGCGCCGGTCGAGGCCTCCGTTCCCAACCAGCCGCCCGCCGCGGCCGCCAACTAGCCCTTCCTCGGAGACGGCCCCATGCGCAACGTCCTCGCCATCGCGAAGAAAGAGCTGAACGTCTACTTCACCACCCCCATCGCCTACGTGGTGTTCGCGGCGATGAGCGCCATCGCGAGCTACTTCTTCATCGCCGCGATCCAGCAGTTCCTGCACATCTCGATGGTCTCGATGCAGATGCCGCAGTACGCGGACCCCAGCCGGCTGAACCTCACCGACATGGTGGTGGCCCCGGTGGTCTTCAACCTGGGCATCTTCTTCGCCTTCGTGACCCCGCTGGTCTCGATGCGGCTCATCGCCGAGGAGCACCGGCAGAAGTCCTTCGAGCTCCTGATGACCGCGCCGCTGCGGCCCTTCGAGATCGTCCTGGGCAAGTACCTGGGCGGCCTGGTGATCATGGCGGTGACGGTGGGCCTGCAGATCCTGCTGCCGGTGATCCTGCACTTCTTCGCGGCCTCGGCCGGCACCGGCGGCTCCGGGGGCATCGAGTGGCAGACGGTGCTCGCCGGCTACTTCGGCCTGTTCCTCTGGACCGCGATGGCGCTGGCCATCGGCCTGTTCATCAGCGCGCTGACCGACAGCCAGATCGTCGCGGCGATCATCTCCATCCTCTTCCTGCTGCTGCTCTGGCTGGCGACCTGGATGGCGGCGGGCACCGAGGGCGCGACCAAGGAGATCGTCTCCTACTTCTCGGCCTCGCAGCACCTGGTGGCCTTCGTCCGCGGCATCTTCGACCTCAAGGACCTCCTCTACTACGTCTCATGGATCGTCCTCGGGCTCTTCCTGACCCACCGCGCCGTCGAGGCGCAGCGCTGGGCCTGACCCGCACACCTCCACCTTCGGGAGCAATTCCATGCATCGCAAGTACGTCGGAAAGATCCTGGGAGTGATTGGCCTGGTGCTCCTCCTGAGCGCGCCGCTGACCTGGGCGGTGGGCTCGTCGACCCTGGCCCTGGGCAAGGTGGTCCTCGCCCTCTCGATGTTCGCCTTCTACGCGGTCACCAACTTCGGCGACCTGGGCAAGGCGGCCTCGAGCCGGGGGACTTTCTTCTATGCCACCAGCGCGGTCTCGCTCGTGGTGGTGGTCCTGCTGCTCGTCTTCGCCAACTACTCGGTGGTGAAGAACCCCAAGAGCTGGGACCTGACCAAGGCGCAGCTGCACACGCTCTCGCCCGACACCCTGAAGACGCTCGAGGGGCTCAAGTCGCCGGTGACCGCGACCGCCTTCTACGCCTCGGCGGAGCCGCAGACGGCGATGCTCACCGAGCTGTTCCAGAAGTACGCGGGCCGCTCCGAGCACTTCAAGTACGAGTTCGTCGACCCGGCCAAGGAGCCGCTCAAGGCCAAGGAGTTCAACGCCAAGGCCGACAGCCGCATCTTCGTCCGCATGGGCGCGACCGAGGCGCGCATGACCGAGCCGACCGAGGAGGCCCTCACCAACGCCATCGTCAAGGTGACCCACTCGGTGACCAAGAAGGTCTACTTCACCACCGGCCACGGCGAGTCGGACCCCGACGGCGCCGAGGACACCGGGCTCGCGCAGCTCAAGAAGCGCATGGAGAACGAGGGCCTCAAGGCCGAGAAGCTGAACCTCGCCAGCCCCGAGATCCCCGCGGATGCCCAGGCCATCGTCGTGGCCGGCCCCTCGGTCGCCTTCCAGCCGGGCGAACTCGAAGTGCTGAAGAAGTACCTCCAGGCCGGCGGCAAGGCGCTGGTGATGGTCGAGCCGCAGGTGAACGCGGGCCTCGACGACCTCCTCAAGTCCTTCAGCGTCCAGGCCGACGACGCGCTGGTGGTGGACCCCATCAGCCGCCTCTTCGGCGCCAGCGAGGTGGTCCCGGTGGTGCAGAACTACAACCCCGAGTCCGACATCACCCGCGACTTCCGGCTGAACACCGTGTTCCCCACCGCCCGCCCGCTCACCGTGCTCCAGGGCGAGGGCGGCGCCACGGCGAAGCCGGTCGCCCTGTCGATGCAGTCCGCCTGGGGCGAGCTGAACCCCTCGGGCAAGGTCCAGAAGGACGACGGCGAGAAGAGCGGCCCGTTCCCGCTGGCGGTCCAGGCGACGCTGGACACCAAGGGCGTCGAGGGCAAGCGCTCCGAGCAGGCGCGCCTGGTGGTGGTGGGCGACCGCGACTTCGCCACCAACAAGTACTGCACCGCCTTCGGCAACGAGGACTTCTTCCTCAACGCCTTGAGCTGGCTGACGGAGCAGACCGAGCGGATCACCATCCGCCCGCGGCTGCGCGACGCCTCGCGGCTGTACCTGACGCCGGGCCAGCAGCAGACCATCTACTTCATGGCCATCGACGTGCTGCCGGTGACGCTCCTGGCCATCGGCCTCGCCGTCTGGATGGTCCGGCGCAGCAAGTAGCGCCGGCTGGACCCCCAACCCTGCCGAGACCGCTCCCGGGGCCGCGTGCCCGGCCCCGGAGCGGCCTGTCCGAGGACCCCCATGGCGATGACCCAGAGGACGCGCTCGCTGGTGAACCTGCTGGTGCTCGCGGCGCTGACCGCCGCCGCCGGCCTGTTCGCCTACTACGGCGTGCACCAGAAGCAGGAGAAGGAGAAGGCGGCGAAGGAGCTGAAGGCGAAGCTCTTCCCCGACCTCGAGAAGGCGAAGCTGACGCAGCTCACGGTGACGGCGAAGGGCCAGACCACGGTGCTCGCCTACACCAAGCAGCCCGAGGCGTGGAACCTGGTGTCTCCGGTCAACGCCCTCGCCGACAAGGCGGTCGTCGATGCCCTGGTCGAAAAGCTGGTCTCCCTGCAGTCGAAGGCGGTGGTCGCTGAGAAGTGCACCGAGCTCGACAAGTACGGCCTCGGCAAGCCCTCGATGAAGCTCGTGGCCAAGACCGAAGACGGCAAGGAGCACGTGCTGCGCACCGGCGACGAGAACTCCTTCGACAACTCGATGTACGCGGCGACCGCCGACTCGACCGACGTCCTCCAGCTGGAGGGCGGGTTCAAGTGGGCGCTGGAGAAGGACACCTTCGACCTGCGGGACAAGCGCGTGGTGCCCGTCGGGGAGGGGGAGGTCGCGGGCCTGGAGGTCACGCTCGACGGCGTGCGGTGGGCGGTGAACAAGGCCGACGGCCAGTGGAAGGTGACCACGCCCTACCTCGACGCCGCAGACGAGCAGACCGTGAACCGCTTGGTGGGCGCGGTGCGCAACCTCCGGGCCCTGCGCTTCGAGACCGACACCGCCTCGGCGGAGCAAGTCGCGGCCTTCGGGCTCGCCACCCCGCGCCTGGACGGCGTGGTGACGCTCACCAGCGGAACGAAGGTCGGCTTCTCTTTCAGCCAGGCCGAGCTGGGCGGGAGCAAGAAGACCTTCGGCCGCCGCCGCGAGGCCACGTTCATCGCCGAGGTCCCCGAGTCGGTGTTCACCGACCTCACGGTGAAGCCGGCCGACCTGCGCGACAAGACCCTGGTCGCCTTCGAGAAGAACCAGGTCGCCAAGGCGACCTTCGGCATCGGCACCGAGGCCTTCACGCTGGAGCGCACGAAGGTCGAGGGCGACGCCGGCCCAGGCGAGGACTGGACGATCACGGCGCCCACCCCCGGCAACGTCCGCAAGTGGAAGATGAGCAGCGTGCTCTGGGGCCTCTCGTCGCTCAAGGCGAAGTCCATCGTCGAGGACCAGGCGACCGACCTCGCGCAGTACGGCCTCGACAAGCCCACCCGCACCGTCGTGCTCTTCGGCCAGGACGGCAAGGAGCTGGCGAGCGTGGCCTTCGGCAAGGACAACGCCGAGGGGAACGTCTTCGCTCGCAACACCGCGACGCAGCGCGTCCTGGAGATCGAGAAGGCCCGGATGGGTGAGCTGCCCGCGAGCCGGGCCGATCTGGAGGAGCCCGCGGCGGCTCCAGATGCTGGAGTGGCGAAGTAAGGAGTTGCCCCGCGGCGCCGGTTTCTCTATTCTTCCGCGCTCTTGAAGTCACGTTTCGAGGTGTTCGATGGCACGCGTCACCGTTGAGGATTGCCTCCCCCTGGTCGAGAACCGCTTCGCGCTGGTGCTGCTCGCCACCAAGCGTACCCGGCAGCTCATGGCCGGCGCCCGCCCGGTGGTGGAGAACACGAAGAACAAGCCGCCGGTCCTCGCCCTGCGCGAGATCGCCACGAGCAAGGTGCGGTTCGACCGCAGCGTCCGCGACGCGCTCACCGGCAAGTTCGACAAGCCGAGGGAGCGCCCGATGGTGTTGCGCCCCGTGTCCACGACCGGCCCGCGCAACATCCTCAACGAGGGCTGAGCCCTCGCTGACGACATCTTCTCGAAGGCCCCGGGGTCAGCGGACCTCGGGGCCTTCGTGTTTGCGCTCGGTGGCGCCGGGAGCGAGCTTCCAGGCCCCGTCCACGCGCTGGAAGACGAGCGTCGCGCTCCCCAGCTCGGCCTGGGAGGGCAGGTTGCGGTACTCGACGCGCACCCGCGCCGTGCGCCCGTCGAGGTCGGTCCTGGTCTCCGCGACGCGCCAGTCGAGCGGGGAGGCGCGCAGCTCCTCGAGGGTCGCGACCGGGGCGCCGAGGAGCTGGCGCAGGTAGAGCTGTCCACGCTCCTGAGGGCTCTCCGTCGCGGCCGCGGGCAGGCGGTCCATCCAGGAAGGGTCGGCCAGGAGGGCGCGCAGCCCGCTCGAGTCGGCCTTGGCGGCGTGCTCGAGGAGCTTCACCGTCGCGCCACAGGCCGACGAGGCGGGACACGCGGCAGCGGCCTCCGCAGCGGGCTTCGGCTTCGGCGCCACGGCGCGGCAGAACAGCGCCGTCGAGCACGTGCCCGCGAGGATCGGCAGCGCGAGCAGCGCCACCACCAGGACTCCGACCTTGCTCATCCCGTCACTCATGCTGGTGCTCCATCGGCTCTGGGCTGCTCACGCCCGGTGGCTGCTCTGCCCGCCCTCGATGGCCGCACCGATGAGGTGCGCGAGGCGGAGGGGTTCGGGGACGTGGCCCGTGTCGGTGAGCCGCGCGAGGGCCTCGGCCGCAGCCTGCGGCTCGAGCCCCTGACACTGGAAGACGAAGTGCCCCGACTGGTGGATGGGCCCGGCCTTCTGCAGCAGGGCCAGCCGGGCCTCGGGGCGCGGCAGGTGGCGGATGGCGCGGGCCATGCCCTCGAGGTCCGGGGGCTTGCGCATCACCGAGATGCAGGGCCGGCCGAGGCGCCCCGCGAGCGCCGGCAGGTCCACCACGTTGAGTCCCCCGAACGCGATGCCGTCGAGGAGGACCAGGTGCGTCTGGGGCAGGAACTTGCCGCCCTCGAGCAGGCGCACGAGCTCGGCGGTGGCGTTCCAGCCGTCCTTGCGGACCCGGCCCCAGACGAGGCCCTCGAACCGGGTGCCTGAGCAGACCACCCCGGCGACGTGCACGGCCCCGCCGCGGCGGCGGTCGAAGGGAGCGTCGTCGAAGCCGATGGCCCTCAGGTGTTTGTTGGGAGGGGGCAGGCGCACGGCCGCCAGCGTGCCAGAATCGTGGCCATGAGCGAAGCGACTCCAGCGCGGCACTGGGTCCGCGAGGGAGACCGGGTCGTCTGCGAGGCGTGCCCGAGGCGCTGCCGGCTCGCCGAGGGCCAGTCGGGGTTCTGCCGGGTCCGCCAGAACGAGGCGGGCCGCCTGGTGAGCCTGGTCTACGGCCGACCGAGCGCCGTGGCAGTGGACCCCATCGAGAAGAAGCCGCTCTTCCACTTCCTGCCCGGCTCGTCGGTGCTCAGCCTGGGCACCGTGGGGTGCAACCTCTCCTGCCAGTTCTGCCAGAACGCCTCGCTGTCCCGTGGCCTCCCCGACGCCTCGGCAGAGACACCGCTGCCTCCCGATCGCGTGGCCGGCCTGGCGCGGGCGCACGGCTGCGCCTCGGTGGCCTTCACCTACAACGAGCCGACGGTCTTCCTCGAGTACGCCGTGGACACGGCGCGCCAGTGCCGCGAGGCCGGGGTGGCCACGGTGGGCATCACCGCCGGCTACATCGGGAGATCCGCGCGGGAGGAGCTGTATCCACTCCTCGACGCCGCGAACATCGACCTCAAGGCGTTCGACGAGGGGTTCTACCGGAGCCGGTGCGGGGCCCGGCTCGACGCGGTCCTGGAGACCATCGAATACGCGGTGAAGGCGGGGGTCTTCGTGGAGCTGACCACCCTGCTCGTCCCCGGCGAGAACGACGGCGACGAGGAACTGCGCGCCGAGGCCCGGTGGGTCGGGCAGACGCTGGGCCGCGACGTGCCGCTCCACTTCAGCGCCTTCCACCCCGCGCACCGGATGATGCAGACGCCCCCGACGCCGGCTTCGACGCTGCGCCGCGCCCGCGACCTCGCCCTCGCGGAGGGGCTGCGCTTCGTCTACACCGGCAACGTCGCCGACCCCGAGGGAGCGACGACGCGCTGTCCTGGCTGCGGCGCCGCGCTGATCAACCGGGAGTGGCATGCGGTGAAGGACAACCTGCTCGTCGGCCGCGACACCTGCCCGTTCTGCGCGACGCGCATCCCCGGTGTCTTCGACTCCCGGTCCCACGCACGCTCGTCGGGCCGGTACGGCCTTCCCTGAAGAGAACAGGAGGAGCCCATGTCCACGCCTCGCTCTCCCGCCGTCGCTGGACGCTTCTACCCCGGCGACGCCGCGACCCTCGACCGCGACGTCCGGCGGTACCTCGACCTCGCGGTCCGGCCCGAGCCGGCGCTCGCGGTGGTCGCGCCGCATGCGGGCTACGTCTACAGCGGCGCCATCGCCGGCCATGCCTACGCAAGCGTCCTCGTCCCTGCCCTGGCCGTCGTCTTCTGCCCGAACCACACCGGGATGGGCTCCCGGCTGTCCCTCTGGCCCGGCGGCGACTGGCGGCTCCCGGGTTGCGACGTCCCAGTCGACGACGGACTGGTCCAGCGGCTGCGCGACGAAGCGGGGCTGGACCTGGATGCCCTGGCCCACCTGCGCGAACACGCAGCCGAGGTCCAGCTCCCCTTCCTCCGGGCCCGCAACCCCAGCGTGCGCATCGCCGTGGTCTGCGTCGCGGGGCTAACCGGGGCCGAGTGCGTGCGGGTCGGGGAGGCCGTGGCACGCGCGACCTCGACCGGCCCGGAGACGCTCCTCGTGGCCAGCACCGACATGTCCCACTACGTCCCCGCCCGGGTCGCACGCGAGCTCGACCACGCGGCCCTCGAGCGCGTCCAGGCGCTGGACCCCGAGGGCCTCTGCGAGCTGGTCGAGACCCGGGACCTCTCGATGTGCGGCTACCTGCCCACCGCCATCGTGCTCGCCGCCTGCCGCGCCCGGGGAGCCCACGGCGCGACGCTCGTGCGGTACGGACACTCGGGGGAGACCACCGGCGACGAGGACCAGGTCGTGGGCTACGCCGCCCTGACCATCTCCAAGCCGTGAGCATGCAGCCCTGCCCCCCGCCCGTTACAGATTCCGCGGATTCCATCCATCCGGGTGTTCGAGAGCCGGGGGACAAGATGACCGATGCAGCCAAGCCCAATGCCCCCGTCAGGGTGCTGGTGGTCGATGACGAAGAACCGGTGTGCGTGGCGATGGAGCGCGTCCTCAAGGCGCGCGGCTACGAGGTGGTGACCGCGACCGATGCCCTGGCGGGGCTGAAGGCCATCTCCGGCGGCGGCCTGGACGTCATCATCAGCGACATCGCGATGCCCAAGATGGACGGGCTGATGTTCATGCGGCGCGTGCGCGAGGTGGACCTGGACGTCCCGGTCATCCTCGTCACCGGGCTCCCGACGATGGACACGGTGAAGCAGGCCATCGACCAGGGCGCGTTCCGCTACCTCACGAAGCCCGTGGAGAACCAGGCGCTCCTGAAGGCGGTTGCGCAGGCGGTCGTCGCGCACAAGCTCACGCTGCTGAAGCGGCAGGCCGCGGCGCTGGGCGGGCGTGACGGAGCGGGCCCCGGTGACAAGGTCGGCCTCGCCGCGCGGTTCGACAAGGCGCTCGCGAGCCTCTGGATCGCCTACCAGCCGATCGTCCGGGTCACCGACGGCAGCATCTTCGGCTACGAGGCGCTGATGCGCAGCGTCGAGCCCTCGCTGCCGCACCCGGGGGCGGTGCTGGAGGCCGCCGAGAAGCTCGGGCGGACCGTCGAGCTGGGCCGGGTGATCCGCACGAGGGCGCCGGTGCCCATGACCGAGGCCCCGGCGGACCAGGTCCTCTTCGTGAACCTCCACCCCGAAGAGCTGATGGACACCGACCTCTTCGCCAGCGACGCGGCGCTCTCGCTCATCGCCCCGCGCACCATCCTCGAGATCACCGAGCGCGCGACCATCCACGACATGCAGGCCATCCAGGACCGCATCGCGAAGCTGCGCGAACTCGGCTTCCGCATCGCCATCGACGACCTGGGGGCGGGCTACGCGGGCCTCACCAGCTTCGCGGTGCTCGAGCCGGAGATCGTCAAGCTGGACATGTCCCTGACCCGGAACGTGGACACCGACCCCATGCGGCAGCGCATCGTCAAGTCGATGGTCGCGCTCTGCAAGGAGGTTGGAGCGCAGGTGGTGGCCGAGGGCATCGAGCGGGCCAGTGAGCGGGACATGGTGGCCGGGCTCGGGTGCGACTTCGTCCAGGGGTACTTCGTCGCCAAGCCGGGCAAGCCCTTCCCGACCGTCAACTGGTGACCGGTTCCTGAACCTGGGCAGCAGGCCCCCTGAGCGGAGCGCCCCGCGGCCCGGTGCGGATGGTACAGTCCGCCGCCGTGAAGACAGCCGACGTCGTGATCGCCGGGGGAGGAATCGCAGGTCTCGCCACCGCCTGGTGTCTGGGCCGCGCAGGTGTGAAGAACGTGCTCCTCGCCGAGCGTGAGGAGCTGTTCGCGACGCATGCCTCGGGCCGCAACGCCGCCATCTTCCGGCAGCTGGACCTGACTGCCGAGGGCGTCGCGCTCGCGCTGCGCAGCCGCGAGCTGCTCGACGAGCTGTCCTCCACTCCCGGCGCTCCCTGGCTCGCCCCGACAGGCAGCCTGTTCGTCGCCGGGAGGCAGCCCCCGCTCGAGCGGCTCTCGGCCCTCGCCGTCCGACACCACGTGAAGGCTTCCTGGATTCCAGAGGGCGAGCTCGTCCGCCGCGTCCCCAACCTGGACGGTGGTCATGCTCGCTCCGGCCTGCTCGTGCCCGGGGATGGCGTCATGGACATCCACGCCATCTGCACCGGACTCGCCAGCGCCGCTCGCCGCGCGGGGGCCGACCTCCGGCTCCGCTCCGAAGTGGTGGACCTGCGCTGCCGCAGCGGCCGCATCGAGGGCGCGCTGCTGGCCTCGGGCGAGGAGATCGCCACGCGCGCCGTGGTCGTCGCGGGCGGCGCGTCGGCCGGCGGGCTCGGTGCGCTGGCCGGCGCCCCCCTGCCCCTGCGCCCGTTCCGACGGCACATCGCCCAGCTCGACGTGTCGCTCCCCGCGACCACCCCCGTGGTCTGGTGCCTCGACGACGAGGCGTACTTCCGAGCCGAGTCCGGTGGAGCGCTGGCGAGCCCCTGCGACGAGGATGCCTCCGAGCCGTGCGTCCCGACCGAGGGGCCGCACGCCCGGGAGCTGCTCGCGGAGAAGCTCGGCCGGTTGGCGCCGCGGCTCGCCGAGGCAGGCGTGCGGCGGGGCTGGGCCTGCCTGCGGACCTTCGCCCCCGACCGGAACATCGTCCTCGGGCCCGACCCCCGCGTCGCCGGCCTGCACTGGGTCGCCGGCCTGGGTGGCCATGGAATGAGCGCAGGGGTCGCG
>CAZAIE010000131.1:0-8433 GCA_964485035.1 uncultured Myxococcaceae bacterium
GGTAGGCCTCGCGGAAGGGAATCCCCTCGTCGCGCACGAGCCGCATTGCCGCCTCTGCGGCGAACACCCCGGGGTCCAGCGCGGCCCGCATCTTCTCTGCGTCGAAGCCGATGCCCGCGACCGCATGGGCCATGACCCGTGCGGTGTCGCGCACCGAGTCCAGCCCGCGCATCAGCGGCTTCTTCAGGAGCTGCAGGTCGCGGTGGTAGCCCGAGGTCATCTTCGCGGTGATGGACAGGACCTCGGCGAGCGCCGCCGCGGCCTCGCCCGATCGGCCGCGCGCCAGCTCGAACACATCCGGGTTGCGCTTCTGGGGCAGCATCGACGAGCCGGTGGTGAAGCGCGCGGGCAGCTTCACGAACGCGAACTCGGAGGTGGCGTACAGGCACAGGTCGGCCGCGAGCCGCCCCAGGTCCTGCGCCAGCAGCGCGGCCTCGAACAGCGCGGTCGCCTCGGCCTTCCCACGCGAGAGCTGCACCGCGGTCACCGGCTCGTGCGTCGAGGCGAAGCCCAGGCCCTTGGTCGTGTGCTCGCGCGAGAGCGGCAGGAGCGGGACGCCGTAGCCTGCCGCGGAGCCCAGCGGGTTCCTGTCCGCACGTCGGCGCGCGGCACGCAGTCCCTCGGCGTCGTCGCGCAGCTCGCTCGCGAAGCCGCCTGCCCAGAGCGCGACCGTGGAGGGCATCGCGCGTTGGAGGTGCGTGTAGCCGGGCAGTGCGAGCGCCCCGTCGCGCCGCGCGACCTCGTCGAGGGCGGCGGCGACCGACTCGGCCGTGGCGGCCAGCTCCTCGACCTGGTCCTTGAGCCACAGCCGCAGCGCCGCGACCACCTGATCGTTGCGCGACCGCCCGAGGTGGATGGCCCGCCCAGGCTCGCCGACCATCGCCACCAGCCGGTTCTCGATGGCGGTGTGGCAGTCCTCCTCGGCGAGCGAGATGGTCCACTCGCCGCGCGCGTGCGACTCGGCCAGGGACTTCAGCGCTCCGTCGAGCGCCGCGAGGTCGGCGGGCGAGAGGAAGCCGGCCGCGGCGATCATCCTGGCGTGCGCGGCCGAGGCCTCGAGGTCGTATCGCACCAGCCGCTCATCGAGGGCGTGGTCCTCGCCCGCGGTGTAGCGCAGCACCAGGTCGTCCAGCGGCTCCCCGCGATCCCACAGCCGGGTCATCACGCCTCCTTCGGCCCCAGCGCCGCGCCGAGGCGCCGGAGCAGGTCCAGGTAGAACTGCGCGCCCTCGAGGATCTCGCTCTCGAGCACGAACTCGTCGGGGGTGTGCGAGCGCTCGGTGCGCCCCGGCCCGACCTTGATCGACGGCGTGTTCGCGAAGAACACGAGGTCCGACAGCCCGCGGGACCCGAAGGCCTGTGCCTGCGGGCGGGCCGCGAGCGCTGCGTGAACCAGGGGGTGGCCCGGGTCGATCTCGCAGGGGACCAGCCGATCGCTGAGCACGACCAGCTCGCCCTGCACGCAGCCTCGAAGCCGCTCGACCAGCGCGAGCCGGTCCGGTCCGGGGTTGGTGCGCACGTCGAACACACAGCTCGCTTCGGCCGGGACGACGTTCCGCGCCGTGCCCGCCTTGGCGACGGTGGGCTCCAAGGTCACCGGTCCCAGACTCGGATGGTCCGGCCCCAGGTTCGCGCCTTCGAGTGCGATCAGGTCATGCGCGAGTCGGCGCAGCGCGTTGGGGGCGCCGAGTGCGCGGGCGTGGGCCGCGTGGCAGGCCTGCCCCTGTTCGCGTAGCTCGAGGATGAGCAGACCCTTCTGCGCGACCGCAACGTCCAGGGCGGTCGGCTCCCCGACGACCACCGCGTTGGGTCGGAGGCCGCGGCGGGCCAGCTCGGGGACCAATGCCTCTGTCCCACGTCCGCCCGTCTCTTCCTGTGCGACCAGCGTGAGCAGCAGGCGCACTCCGAGGTCCTCACCCGCTCGCAGGAACGCGGCCGTGAGCGCCGCCACCGAGGCCTTGGCGTCGTTGCTGCCCAGGCCGTAGACCCGGCCGTCCTCGACCGAGACCTGGTGCGGCGCGCGCGTCCACCCAGGCGAGGGCGGGACCGTGTCGAGGTGGCTGTTGAGGCACACCAGCGGCGCAGCGGGATCGCGCGAGCCGCCGAGCGCCCAGAGGCAGTCCCCGAGGCGCTCGACCTGCACGCCACGCGCGCCGAGGAACGCCGCGGTCCAGTCGGCGATCCCCTTCTCCTCCTTCGAGAGCGAGGGGATGCCGACCAGATCCCGGTGGAGCGCGAGCAGCTCCTGGTCGTTCACGCCGGGTTGCTCCCCGACTGCTCGTTGGCGCTCAGCTCCGCGGTGTCGCGGACCACCAGCGTCCCCGAGCCCTCGTTGGTGAAGACCTCGACGAGCAGGCTGGTGCGCGAGCGGTAGCCGACCAGGTGCACGCGGCGCACGCCGCCCAGCAGCGCCTCGCGCGTGGCCTTGGCCTTGGGCAGCATCCCTGTGCCCAGCGCCCCGGACTCCTTGAGCCGCTCCAGGCCCTTCACGTCGGTGTAGCTCACCAGCGAGCCGGGGTCGTTCACGCGCTCGAGGATGCCAGCGGTGTCGGTGAGGAAGATGAGCTTCTCGGCGCCCAGCGCGCAGGCCAGCGCCGAGGCCACGGTGTCGGCGTTGACGTTGAGCACCTGGCCCGCGTCGTCGGCGCAGAGCGGGCTGACCACGGGGACCACGCCCGAGTCGAGCAGCGCGTGGACCACGCGCGGCTCCACCGAGGTGATGTCGCCCACCAGGCCGAAGTCCACGGTGCGCTTGTCGCCCTTCACCTCCACCTGCTGGGGCGGGCGTCGCGTGGCGCGGACCAGGCCGGCGTCGAGCCCCGAGAGGCCGACCGCTGGCAGCTGCGCCGCGCGGCACGCGGAGAGCAGCGCGGTGCGCACCGAGCCGTTCAGGGTCATCACCGAGACGTCGAGCGTGGCCGCGTCGGTCACCCGCCGCCCGTCGATCTGCGTGGTCTCGAGGCCGAGCTTGTCGGCGAGGGCGGTGGTCTGGGGGCCGCCGCCGTGCACCACCACCACCTTCACGCCCAGCTCGCGCAGCACGCTGAGCTGCGCCGCGAGGTCGGTCATCGCCGACGGCTCGCCGCACATGGCGCCGCCCACCTTCACCACGAAGATCTTGCCGCGGTAGAGGCGGATGTAGGGCAGGGCGCGCATCAGCGCCAGCACGGTGGTCTCACGGTCGTACGCGTTCATCAGTTCGTCTCCTTCTTGCCCAGCATCTCGATGAGCAATGCCTTCTGTCCGTGCAGGCGGTTGCCGGCCTGCTGCACCACCACGCTGCGCGGCCCGTCGAGCACCTCGTCAGCGACCTTCACGTTCCGCCGCACCGGCAGGCAGTGCATGAACCGCGCGTCTCTCCTCGCGGTCTGGAACCAGCTCTCGGCCACGCACCAGTCGCGCAGGTTGGCGCGCAGCGGGGCCTCCTCGGCGGGCCGGCCGTACGCCTGCGGCGCCGACCAGCTCTTGGCGTACACCACGTGCGCGCCCTCCATCGCGGCGCGGCGGTCGGAGGTCTCCTGCACCTTGCCGCCCGAGCGGGCCGCGAGCGCGCGCGCCTTCT
This sequence comes from uncultured Myxococcaceae bacterium, assembly GCA_964485035.1. Taxonomy (GTDB): domain Bacteria; phylum Myxococcota; class Myxococcia; order Myxococcales; family UBA5297; genus CAZAIE01. The sequence goes on from CAZAIE010000131.1 coordinate 3,562, forward strand.
CCATCACCGGGCCGGGCAGCGAGAAGCCCTCGGGGCGCAGCACGGTCACGTCCATGCCGCGGCGTGCGGCCATGTGCAGCGCGGAGGCGGGCACGGCGTAGGGCAGCGCCTTGGGGTGGTACGCCCAGGTGAGCACGAAGCGCCCGCCGCGCCGCGGGATCTCCAGGTCCTCCAGGGTCTTGAAGTCCGCGAGCGCCTGGCAGGGGTGTGAGACCGCGGACTCCAGGTTCACGAAGGGCTTGGGCGAGAGCTTCGCCAGCGTGGCCATGACCCCGTCGGCGAGGTCGGTCGCGAGGTCCTTGCCCTCGGCGAAGCAGCGGACCGCGAGCGCGTCCGCGTACTGCGCGAGCACGGGGATGGCCTCGCGCACGTGCTCGACGGCGTCTCCGTCCATGACCACGCCGTCGCGCGTCTCCAGCTTCCAAGAGCCGGCCCCGGGCTGGATGAGGAAGGTGTCGCCGCCGAGCTGCCGCACCCCGGCCTCCATCGAGGCCAGCGTGCGCAGCGACGGGTTCATGAAGACCAGGCCCACGGTCTTGCGCGCGAGGTCGTCGCGCACCGGCTGGCGCTCCACCTCGCGGGCGAGGCTCAGCACCGCCTCCAGCCGCGAGTCGGACAGGTCGTCGAGATCAAGGAAGCGCTTCAGGGTCATGGCTTCAGCTCCTTCAGGACGGTGATCAACTGATCGACGTGGGACTCTTCGAGCACGAGCGGGGGCAGCAGCCGCACCACGTGCGGGTCCGCCGAGTCGCCGGCGAGGACGCCGTGCTCGCGCAGCTCGGCGAGCACCTCGCGTGCGGGGCGGCGCGTGCGCAGCCCGAGCAGGTAGCCCATGCCCTGGACCGACTCGACCGGGCCCACCCGGCACTCGGCGATGAGCCGGGCAGACAACCGGCGCACGCGCGGGAGCAGGTCCTCGGCCTCGATGGTCGCGATCACCGCCTCGATGAGCGCGCACGGCAGCGGGCCGCCGCCGAAGGTGGTCCCGAGCTGGCCCTTCTGCACGCCCGCAGCGAGCCGCCCGGGGAGCAGGACTGCGCCCGCAGGGAAGCCGCCCGCGAGGCCCTTGGCGACGGTGAGCAGGTCCGGGGTGACGCCGTGGGCCTGCGCCGCGAAGGGGTGGCCGGTGCGTCCCATGCCGCACTGGACCTCGTCGAAGATGAGCAGCGCGCCCGAGCGATCGCAGGCCTCGCGGGCGCGCACCAGGAACTCCCGGGAGAGCGCCCGCGCCCCGCCCACGCCCTGCACCGGCTCGAGGATCACCGCGGCGGTGTCGGGGCCGACGGCGGCGTCGAGGGTGGCGAGGTCGTCGAAGGGGACCACGGTCGTGCCGAACGGCTCGTGGGGGAACCCGTACCAGCCGGCGCGGTTCGCGGTGATGGCCGCGGCGCCCGCGGTCCGGCCGTGGAACGCGCCAGCGACGCAGACGACGTTGGGCCGCCTGGTGGCCAGGAAGGCGACGCGCAGCGCGTTCTCGTTCGCCTCGGCGCCGGAGTTCACGAAGAACACGCGGTCGAGGCCCTTGGGGCCGAAGCGGATGAGCGCCGCCGCGGCGCGCTCGCGGATTTCGAGGGCCACGGCGTTGCTCTGGAAGAAGAGCGTGCGCGCCTGGGCGTCGAGCGCGGCGACGAGTCGCGGGTGCCCGTTGCCGAGCAGCGCCACGGCGTGGCCGCCGTAGAAGTCGAGGTAGCGGCGGCCGTCCGCGCCGGTGATCCACACACCCTCGCCGCGCACGGCCTCGAGGGGGATCTGCTTGAACACGTCCAGCAGCGCCGAAGGCGCAGGCTCGCTTCCCTGGTGCAAGGTGTCGTCTCCCGTGGTCAGTACCAGCCCAGTCCGCCCAGCCGCAGCCCCTCGTCCTCGGGCAGGTCGAGCAGCCGGTTCATCCACTGCACCGCGCCGCCTGCGGCGCCCTTCACGAGGTTGTCGATCACCGAGGTGACGACCAGCGTCTTCCCGCGCGCGGCCACGCCGAGGCGGCAGCGGTTGGTGCCCACCACCTCGGTGAGCTTGGGCGGCTCGACGGTCGCGCGCACGAACGGGCTCGAGGCGTAGCGGGCGTTCACCCGATCCACGAGGACCTGGGAGGGCATCGCCTCCTTCAGGGTCAGGCGCAGCGTGGCGTGGATGCCGCGCACGAACGGGCCGGAGTGGGGCACGAACTGCACCTCGGGCTCGCGCCGGTCGCCGCGCGCCGCGCCCAGCAGACGCCGCATCTCTGCCTCGTGGCGGTGCGCGAGGGGCGAGTACGCGTAGAGCGTGGCGTGGCGGTCGGGGTGGTGCGTCCCCGCGGCGAGCTTCTTGCCGCTGCCCGAGCTCCCGGTGATCGCGGAGACGAAGACGTCGCCCTCGACGAGGTCGTCGGCGAAGAAGGGCCACGCGGCGCAGACCACGGCGGTGGTGAAGCAACCGGGCTGGACCGCGTGCGCGGGCGGGCGTCCGGTGAAGTGGTCGGGGACCGAGCACGTGAACTGCTTGAGCCGCGCCGGTGCGCCGTGCTCCTTGCCGTAGATCTCCCGGTAGCGGACGGGATCCTCCGGGAAGCGGAAGTCGGCGGATAGGTCCACCACGTGCAGCGCGGCGCGTGCGGCCTCGGCCTTCCCCATCAGGCGGTCGAGCAGCGCGGCGGTCTCGCCGTGCGGCGTCGCGGCGAAGAGCGCGAGCCGCTGCCCCTCGGCGAAGCGGGCGACGAGCGCGTCCTCGGACTCGAAGCGGCGGTCCGGGAGGACTCCCGCGAGGTGCGGAAACGCAGTCGCGACGGGCTCGCCCGCCTGGCTGGTGGAGACCTGCGAGACCAGCTCCAGGCGCGGGTGGCCCACGAGCAGGCGCGCGAGCTCCCCGGCGACGTAGCCGCCGCCGCCCAGCACCGCGGCGGGCACGCGAGGGCTGGCGCTGAAGGGGAACGAGGGGCGGGAGAGGTCGTTCATCCGTCTAGGCCTTCGGGGCGAGCATGCCCAGCTTGGTGAGGACTGCGTTGGCCAGCGCCTCGGGCTCGGAGCGCGCGTTGGCGGCGGCGACGCCCGCCTGCTTCTGGACCAGGGTCACGCCCGCGGAGTTGTCGGTCGCCGGCCCGGTGACGATGGTGGTCTCGAGGTGGTGGCGGTCGCGCAGCAGCTGCACCCCGCCCCAGGCCGCGACCGGGTCGTTGGCGGCGAGGACCACGGCGCGGAAGCTCTCGCGCACAGGGGCGTCGTCGAGGATGGCGTCCACGCCGTACATGCCCAGCAGGCCGTCGCCCAGCTCGAGGACGATCACGTCGGGGCGGTCCTCGGCGAGCGTCGTCAGCAGGGTCCGCGCGGACGCGGCGGCGGTCTTGGGGGTGCTGGTGACGATGCCGAAGTCCGTGAAGATGAGCGTGCGGCTCGCGCCCGCGTCCTCCATCGCCAGGATGTCGCGGCGGAGCGAGACGCCGGTGGCCTTGCCCGCGCCGACCTTGAGCCCGCGGTGCGCGAAGGCCTGCACCAGCGCGCACGCGGCCCCGGTCTTCCCGGCGCTCATCGAGGTGCCCACCAGCGCGACCACCGGGACCCCCTGCAGCTCCAGACGCTCGGAGAGCGGGATGGCGCCCTGGGTGATGTGGGCGGGCACGCCGATGCGCTCGGCCAGGTAGGGGAAGTGCAGCACCTGGCCCAGCACCTCGCACTCGAAGGGTGCGCCGAAGTCGGGGTTGATGCTGTCGCAGACCCCGAGCACGCCGCCGAGGTTGAGGATGTTCAGGTGGTCGCCGACCGCGACCTTCTCGGGCAGGTGGCCGGAGTAGCCGAAGAGCGCCTTGCGATGCCCGAGCGCGACCGCGCAGACGTCGCCCGGCTTGATCTTCGAGAAGCGGCCGGAGGGCAGCTCGAGCTGGTTGTAGGTGTTCTTCGAGGTCAGCACCCGGACGGCGACCACGCCGCCCTCCACCGCGGGGATCTCGTCGCCGAGGCGGACCTCGCGCGAGAGGCGGCAGTTGAGGGTGACCGAGCCGATCTTGTCGAGGAGGACGGTCTTCACTGCTGTCCCTCCTTCTTGGAGGTGGGGGTGCCGGCGCGGGCCCAGAGCATGCTGGGCAGCGCGAGCAGGCGGGAGAAGCCGCGGGCGTCCTGCGCGGACCACTCGCCGGCGGCCTCGCCGTAGACGCCGCGGGACGCGTCGCGCAGGGAGTGCGGGGAGGAGACGCCCTCCACGAAGAGCGAGCCGGGGTTGAGCCGCACGCGCACCTCGCCGGTGACGCGCCGCTGGCTGGAGAGGAAGAGCGCCTCGATGTCGCGGCAGGCGGGCTCGAGGTATTGCGCCTCGTGGACGAGGTCGCCGTAGACGGTGGCGAGCTGGTCCTTCACGCGCTGCTGCCGGGCGGTGAGGGTGAGCTTCTCCAGCTCGCGGTGCGCGGTGAGCAGGACCGCGGCGGCGGGGGCCTCGAAGGCGACGCGGCCCTTGAGCCCGAAGATGGTGTCGCCCAGGTGGATGCCGCGGCCGATGCCGAGCGGAGCGGCGATCGCGGAGACCTTCTCGACGAGCGCGACCGGGGAGAGCTTCTCGCCGTCGAGCGCCACGGGCACGCCCTGCTCGAAGGAGAGGCGCAGCGTGCGCGCGGGACGCGCCTCGGCGAAGGCGCCGCGGGTGAGCACCCAGGCGTCCTCGGGGAGTGGCTCGACGGTGTCGGTGGTCTCCTTGCCGCCGATGGTGCAGCCCCACAGGCCGAGGTTCACGGAGTAGGCGGCCTTGGAGAAGTCGAGGTCGCCATAGCCGCGCTCGGTGAGGAAGGCCACCTCCTGCGCGCGGCTCAGGCCCTCGTCGCGGACCGGGGCGAGGATCTCGAGGCCGGGGGCCAGCGTCCGCAGCGCGACCTCGAAGCGGACCTGGTCGTTGCCGGCGGCGGTGGAGCCGTGCGCG
>CAZAIE010000131.1:8533-11135 GCA_964485035.1 uncultured Myxococcaceae bacterium
CAGCGCGACCTCGAAGCGGACCTGGTCGTTGCCGGCGGCGGTGGAGCCGTGCGCGGCGCCTCGGCCCCGACGCAGAGCGGGTAGGCGTGTCCGCGCAGGACGTTGCCCATGATCAGGAAGCGCAGGGTCTCGGAGAAGTAGTCGGCGCGTGCGTCGACGAGCACGTGCTCCATGGCGCCCAGGCGCTGGGCGCGCGCGGCGATGCGGGCGCGGGCGGCGTCGTCGAGCCCGCCGGTGTCCACGGTCACGGTGATCACCGGGGCGCCGAGGCGCTCGCGCAGCCAGGGGACGAGGAAGGAGGTGTCGAGGCCGCCGCTGAAGGCGAGGACCACCGGCCCGGTCGACCGGGTGGTGAGAGTCGGTGCTGGCATGGAGGGCTACCCCTTCTTCGCGCGGGAGAGCCGCGCTTCGACCGCCGCCTGGTGCTTGCGACTGGCGGTCGCGACGAACAGCGTGTCGTCGCCGGCGACAGTGCCGACGACCTCGGGCCAGGCGGCCCGATCGATGGCCACGCTCACGACCGACGCCCGACCAGGCGGGGTGAGCACGACCAGGAGATTTGGGCCCGCAGAGCGGACCGAGACGATGGAGCGCGCGGCCTCGAGGAGCTCGGTGCGGAGCACCGGGGCGGCATCAGGCGGGGCGGCGAGCGCACCGACCACCACGTAGCGGCCGTCGACCTTGGCGACGTGCATCTCCTGGAGGTCGCGCGAGACGCTGGGCTGGGTGACCTCGAAGCCACGGTCGGAGAGCTGCTCGAGCAGCTCCTCCTGGCTGTGGATCTCCTCGTCCGCGAGGATCTCGCGGATGGCCTTCTGGCGGTCGACCCAGCCTTCGCTCTTCGGGGACATCGCGCTCCGTTCCCGCAGCCTGAATGCGCATACTGATACGCGCATGCGCATGAATATGCAAGAGGGTTCTTTGGGACACCGTGCGGTAGGAGAGGCGCGCGCATGAACATGCGTGGGCCGGAGTGAATATGCACGACTGGCGGGCGGAGCGGTCGCGTCGCGACGGCGTCCACGTTCCGGGGCGATCCTGCACAAACCGGCTCCGCAGTAGTGCTGGCGTGCTACACACTGAGCACGACCTCACCGTGGAGCCGAGATGCCGAGCCTCATACGCGGGACGCGGATCGCTCTGCTGGTGTTCTCCATGGGCACCCTGGGCTGCCTACGGGTCACCGCGCAGGGGCCCGCGTCCGACGCAGGGACTTCCGATGCGCATGCCGGAGTGGATGCCTCGGGCGACGCCGGAGGGGTGATTGCCCGGGACGCCTCGGGCGACCTCCATGGCGATGCTGGCGCGACCATCCTGGACGCCGCGAGCGGACCCGACGCGGGGCCGGACGCTTCGGTACCCCAGGGCTACTGCAGCCCGAGCGGCTGGTGCTGGGAGTACCCGCGGCCGCATGGGGACTCGATCACCGGCATCTGGGGGCCGGCGGACGCTGGCGGGCTGTTCGTGACCACGAGCGGAGGACGGGTGCTCGAGCAGACGGCCACGGGCTGGAAGGTGGCCGCGAGTGTGGAGAGCGGGTTGACCAGCATCCATGGCTCCGGCCCGAACGACATCTGGGTCGGTGGCGTTGTCGGGGCATGCAGGTCGCTGCACTTCGATGGGACTGCGTGGCGACGGGTCGAGTCGCCACCATCGGCGCCGGGCGAGAAGGGCGTCGACTGCTTCATGAACTTCTGGTCCCTCGGGCCCAAGGACGTCCTGGGTGGTGGCGTGAACTGGTACGTAGGCCACCCGCTATTCGCCTGGGACGGCGAGACCTGGCACGAGGAGAAGGACGGACGGGACTATCCTGCGTCGTGGAGTTTCGCGGGGAGGAACCGGTCCGAGCTCATCGCGGCGAGGAACAGGAGTTGGTTGGCCTGGACTTCGGGCGGGTGGGAGTTGCGGGACTACGGTCAGTTCCATTTGTTCAGCTCTTCCGTGGAGGCGTGGACTGACGGTCAGGAGCACTGGTTCGTTGGAGCGAGGAACGGAAACGGGGACACTACGTTCCTGCTGGTCCTCCGACGGGACTCGGCCGGGAACTGGTCTCAGGTCGCCGAGTGGCCCTCCGAGCCCGCCTTCGCTGGCCTGATTGCGGGCGCATCGAAGACGGACCTCTATGTCTCGACTCCCGAGGGACTCAAGCACTGGGACGGGACCGCGTTCGGGGCAGTGCCCGGGCCATTCCCGGATGCGATCACCGCGATGTGGTGGGATCCACGGACCGGGCTGCTCAGGGCAGGCGGAAGCGGCGGGTCGATCGCGAGTTGGGACGGCTCTGCCTGGAAGTCGACGAGTCCGGAGGATCAGCTCTTCGGCGCGCTGCGCGGCCTCTGGTGCGAGGGTGCCGAACCCGTCGCCGTGGGCGATGGACGAGTCCTCGCGAGGACTGCGTATGGGTGGAAGACCGAGTGGTCCGGCGCAGAGCGGCTCTACGGAATTTGGGGCCCGGCAGGTGGGACCAGAGCCTGGGCGGTGGGCGATTCGGGGCTTCTCCTTCGGCGGGAAGGTGAGCAGTGGCTGAAGGTGGACACGGGCGTGCAGACCAACTTGCGCGCGATCTGGGGAGCCGGCCCCACCGACGTCTGGGTGGGAGGGG
>CAZAIE010000132.1:0-11105 GCA_964485035.1 uncultured Myxococcaceae bacterium
AGTTGGAAGACCTCGCGGTGCGCGGCGCGACGGTGGGCTTCTTGGCCATGGGCGGGGGCGGGAGCCGCACCGGGCGCTCGACGGCGCCGCGCACCGCGAGGTCTTCCAACTCGTGCAGCAGGTCGTTGCGGGCCGCTGGGTCGGGCCGGAGCCCCTTCTGCCGCTCGTCGCTGACGAAGTGCGCGAGCTGCCGTCCGAAGTCGTTGCGGTGCTGCTCGATGACCCGGGAAGCGAACTCGGACGATTGGGACAGGCACGCCTTGGCGACCCGGCGCACGCCCATGAGGCGGACGGCCTGCTTGGGCTCGTTCTCGGCGAAGGCCTTCTCGATTAGCTCGCGGGCCTTCTCGGCCGGGAGGCGCTTCGCGGCGCGAGGGTCGGCCGCGCGGGCGGCGACCTGGCGCTGCTCGGGAGCCAGCTTCTTGAGGATCTCCTCGCGCTCTGCTTCGGGCAGGGGCGCGATGAGCGAGGCAAAGGACCGTGCGCCCAGGATGTCGGCGAGGAAGATCAGGTCCCGCGAGGGCATCACCAGCAGATCCTGCAAGGAGAACGGGGCCTTGTCCTGCGTGGAGGGTGTGAGCTTCTCCTCGAACTTCCAGCGGATGATGGCCAGGACGTCGCGGCGCACCTCGTGCTTGAGCTCCACGATCGGCTGGGCGAGGTTCAACCGCGCCTCGTCCGCAATGGCCGCCGGAAGGGCACGCAGGATGACCTCGATGAGCGCGGGACGCTCATTGGCCAGGGCCTCGGCCACACGCTTCGGGTCGGCGAAGCGCAGGATGTCGAGCTTGTGCCCGGTGATGAACCGCTTGATCTCCTGGACGAGGAACGGGACCCTCTTTTCCCGAGGAATCGCGAGGATCTGTGCAGCCCGGTCCCTCAGGAGCTCACCCTCGTCGTCGGGCAGGTGGTCAAAGCTCTCCACGCCCTCCTGGCCGCCGAAGGTGACGGCGGTGAGCAGCAGCATGGCTTGTCGTTTGCTGAGCCCGGCGAAGAAAGCGTCCATACCCGCCGACGAATGTACTCCGCCCGCACCAGCAGGCAAACTCCGTGGACCTTCCCGAGGTCCCACGCGTTGGGTGTGCTAGGCTTCCCGCGTCACGAACTGAAGGAAGCGGAGGAGTAGGCCATGGGCAGCAAGATCCTCGCTGCGGTCACCGGTCTGGCAGGCATCGCCTGCGTCTTCCTGGCGTTGACCAGCACCGCGACGGCCATTCCGGAGGCCAAGAAACCCAGCGTCGGCTGGCTCAAGGACCTCAACAGTCCCGCGGCCAAGGTCGAGCCAGCCAAGCCCGCGGCACAACCCGATGCGGTGGCCGAACCTGCCAAGGCAGAACCCGCAAAGCCCGAGGAGCCGAAGGCAGAGCCTGCGAAGGTGGCGGAGCCTGCCAAGGTGGATCCGGCGAAGCCCGAGCAGCCGAAGGCCGAACCGGCCAAGCCTGCGGTCGCCACTCCCACGAAGGTCGAGCCGGCCAAGCCCGCGGAGCCTGCCAAGGTCGCCGAGCCCGCCAAGCCCGAGCCCAAGCCCGTGGCCGAGCCCGCGAAGCAGGAGCCCAAGGTCGAGCCGAAGGCCGAACCGGCCAAGCCCGAGCCCAAGCCGGTGGTCGCCGAGCCGGCGAAGCCTGAGCCGAAGCCCGCTCCGCTCGTGCAGCCGAAGCCCGACCCCGTCAAGGCGGCGACTCCGGTCGCAGTGGCGCCCAAGCCCGTTCCTGCGCCCAAGCCCGCTCCTGCTCCCGCTGCCGAGCCCGAGGAGGCGGGGATCGGGACGCTCTCGGTGTCGTCCAACCCTCCGGGCGCCGCGGTCTTCCTGGACGGCGCGAACGTGGGCCAGACCCCCATCGAGATCGACGTGCCCGCGGGGCTGCACAAGATCCGCACGGTGCACCCCACCGACGGCACCGACCGGCGCCAGAACGTCAACGTGAAGCCCGACGGCAACACCAAGGTGGACGTCGCGTTCTAGCGGACCGATGGGAAGCCCAGAGAGCCCGCAAGCTGCCGTTTTCCGGCGGCTTGTGGGCTTGCTCGTTCTGGCGCCGCGTCGACTGTCCGTCGGGACCCGGTCAGGCCGCCCGCACCCCTGTCGACGGCTGTTGACCCCCGCTGCGATGTCGGGGATAAACGCCCGAATTTCCAACGAGCCCAACTCGAGAAGAGGATCGTCGATGCGCTACTCGCAGACCTTCGTCCCCACGCTGAAAGAGACCCCCGCCGACGCCGACCAGGCGAGCCACAAGCTGCTCCTGCGCGCGGGCTACATGCGTCAGCTGGGCGCGGGCATCTACAGCTACCTGCCCCTCCTCAAGCGCGTGGTCATGAAGGTGGAGAACATCATCCGCGAGGAGATGTCGGCCATCGGCGCGCAGGAGTTCTTCCTCCCCGCGCTGAACCCCCGCGAGGTCTGGGAGCAGTCGGGCCGCTGGGACGTGATGGGCGCGAACATGTTCCGCCTCAAGGACCGCAAGGGCGCGGACCTCTGCCTGGGCATGACGCACGAGGAGATCTTCACGGCCATCGCCCGCGACGAACTGCGGTCCTACCGGCAGCTGCCGCAGACCTGGTACCAGATCCAGACCAAGTTCCGCGACGAGCCGCGCCCCAAGTCCGGCCTTCTGCGCGTGCGCCAGTTCACCATGAAGGACAGCTACTCCTTCGACGCCGACTGGGCCGGCCTCGACAAGTCGTTCGAGAACCACCGCCAAGCCTACGTGAAGATCTTCAGCCGCTGTGGCCTCAAGTTCGTGGCCGTCGAGGCGCACTCGGGCTCGATGGGCGGCTCGGCCTCCACCGAGTTCATGGTCAAGACCGACGCCGGTGAGGACCTGGTCGCCGCCTGCGGCAAGTGCGGCTACGCGGCCAACACCGAGAAGGCCACCAGCAAGCTCGCGAAGATCGCCGACGAGCAGGGCCCCGCGAAGCCCGAGATCTTCCCGACCCCCGGCGTCCACACCATCGAGGACCTCACCAAGGCCCCCTTCAACGTCCCCGCGAACCGGCAGATCAAGACGCTGGTCTACATGGCCGACGGCAAGCCGGTGCTTGCGCTGCTGCGCGGCGACCACGAGCTGAACGAGGCGAAGCTCCAGTCCGTCACCGGCGCCAACGAGGTCCGCCCCGCGCACGCCGAGGAGATCAAGGGCTTCATGGGCGCCGCCGCCGGCTCGCTGGGCGCGGTGGGCAAGGACACCGGCGCGCCGTTCGAGGGCCGCGTCTTCGCCGACAAGGCGCTCGAGGGCCGCACCAACATGGTCACCGGCGCCAACCAGGACGAGCACCACCTCAAGGGCGTGACCCCGGGACGCGACTTCACCCCGAAGTGGGTCGAGCTGCGCACCGTGCAGGCGGGCGAGGGCTGCCCCAACTGCGACGGCACCCTGGACGTCTTCAAGGCGCTCGAGGTGGGCCACATCTTCAAGCTGGGGCTCAAGTACTCGCAGTCCATGGGCGCCAAGGTCCTCGACGAGAAGGGCCAGGAGATCCCCATCGTCATGGGCAGCTACGGCATCGGCGTGGAGCGCGTGGCCGCCGCCGCGGTGGAGCTGTGGCACGACGCCGACGGCATCCGCTGGCCCATGTCCATCGCCCCGTTCCAGGTCTCGCTGCTCGCGCTGCAGGCCCAGGACGCGCAGGTCAAGGAGGCCTCGGACAAGCTGTACAAGGAGCTCACCGAGGCGGGCATCGAGGTGCTCTACGACGACCGCGACGAGCGCCCCGGCGTGAAGTTCAAGGACGCCGACCTGGTGGGCATCCCGCTGCGCTTCGCCGTCGGCAAGAAGGGCCTCGCCGAGGGCAAGGTGGAGATCAAGGTGCGCGGCGAGAAGGACCTGAAGCTCGTCGCCCTCGCCGACGCGGTGAAGGAGGCGAAGGCGCTCATCGCCCAGGCGATGCCGCGCGCGTAGTCCGATGCGCAGCCCCTCCAAGGTCAACCGCTTCACCGGCTCTCGCGCGGAGCTGGACGTCCCGCAGGAGCTGGCGGAGCGCAGCGGCCTCAAGCCGGGGGACGAGCTGTTCGCCTTCGCCCCCGGCGGAGGCGTGCTGCTGCTCGCCCGCGAGCTGGGGCGCCGCGGCTTCTTCGTGGGCGCCCTGGCCTCGCTCAGCGTCGCCGAGGTGCTGGGCTTCGTTTGCTCGTCCATCCGCTCGGGGACGCTGGTGGTCCAGGGGCCGGTGGCTCGCCGGCGCATCGTCTTCCGCGACGGGCAGGTGGTGGCCGCGACCTCCACCGAGCTCTCCGAGCGGCTGGGGCCGGTGATGTGGCGGCAGGGGCTCATCACGCTGGAGCAGCTGCAGGAGGCCGAGCCGAAGGTCTCGGCCACCGCGAAGCTGGGCCGGGTGCTCATGGACGCGGGCGTGCTCTCCGCGGCACGCCTCTACCGCGGCATGCAGCTGCAGGTCCGCGAGATCCTGCTGGGGACCTTCATCGAGAGCGAGGGCGAGTTCGCCTTCGTCGACGAGGGCGACAACCCCGAGCTGAGCGTGGTGAGGATGCCGGACCGGACCCGCGACGTGGTGCTCGAGGGGATGGGCCGCGCCGAGGAGATCGGCCCCTTGCGGCAGGCCTTCGACGCCGCCGGGGTCGCGCGCCGCACTGAGCCCGAGCCGGCGGCCCCCACCGTCCGCGAGCAGGCCGCCGTCTGGGCCAGGCTGGACGGGAAGATGGCAGTGCGCGACGTCATCCGCACCAGCCGGCTGGGCGAGTACGGCACGCTCAAGGCCTTGAGTGACCTCGCGGCCGCAGGAAAGGTCGTCCCCCCTCCGCCGTCGCTCACCGCGCGCGCGCCCCTGCCGCGCCAGCAGACCCAGCGCGGCGTCACCGGGGCGAGCGCGCTGCAGTTGTACAAGACCGCGCTCGACCGCATCCGCCAGGTGCTGGGCGCCGAGGGCCGCAGCCGGCTGGCGAGCTACGTCGAGATCCTCCCGCGGACGCAGCAGCCGCTCTTCGAGGGCGTGGATCTCGCAGGCAGCGCCGACCTCGAGCGCCTGCACGCCAACGCCCAGAAGCTCCACGCCGGGGCGATGGCGCGCGCGGTGGCCCAGGAGGCAGCCGACGGGCTGGTGTCCTTCGCGCTCTTCGAGGCCCGCAACGTGCTGTCGCCGAACCATGCCGCGGACCTGACCCGTGAGGTCAGCCGCATCCTCAAGGGCAAGTAGGCCCAACGGAGCCACCGTGGAACCGACCCAGGCCGTCGCCGACGTCGAACAGGAGTTGCTCGCCGCGGCGCGCGGCGGAGACCGCCAGGCGCTGGAGAAGCTGCTCGAGCGCTACCAGGGCCACGTCTATCGCTTCGGCATGAAGATGTGCGGCGACAGCGAGGATGCGCAGGACGTGCTCCAGGAGACGCTGCTCGCGGTGGCCAAGGGCGTGAAGGACTTCCGCGGCGCCTCGTCGATGACCACCTGGCTGTACACCATCGCGCGCAGCTTCTGCATCAAGCGCCGCCGCCGCTCCAAGTTCGCCCCCGAGCGGGAGGAGTCGGGCGAGGGCGAGGAGCTGCAGCGCGTCGCCGACACCCAGCGCGGGCCGGACGAGCTGCTCGCGGGCCGGCAGATCGAGCAGGTGCTGGACTCCGCCATCCGCGCGCTCGAGCCGATGTACCGCGAGGTGCTGGTGCTGCGCGACGTGGAGGGGCTCTCGGCGCCCGAGGTCGCGGACGTCCTCGGCATCAGCGTGGAGGCGGTGAAGAGCCGGCTGCACCGGGCGCGCGTCGCCGTGCGCGAGCGCGTGGCCCCGGCCCTCGAGATCGCCCCGGCGGCCCCGACGCCTTCCTGCCCGGACGTGGTGAGCCTGCTCTCCAAGCACCTCGAAGGGGAGATCAGCCCCGAGGTCTGCGCGGAGATGGAGCGCCACGTGGCCTCCTGCCCCGGCTGCAAGGGGGCGTGCGACTCGCTGCGGCAGACGCTCACCATGTGCAAGCGCCTGCCTGCCCCCGAGGTCCCCGAGAAGGCGAAGGCGGAGGTCCGCGCCGCGATCAGCCGGTTCCTCGACGCGCGGCGCTGAGGCTGGCGAGCTTCACCACGCGGGTCCCCGGCTCCGGGTGCGCCTCCGCGCGGATCCACCGGAAGAGCATGGTCCCCGAGTCATGGCCGGCGGTCTGCAGCCAGTTGGGGACGCCCGGGTCCTGGTGCGCCACCACCAGGCGCACCGAGCCATCGGCCTCGTAGGTCGCGGTGTGCTTGTTCACGTGGATGCGGAAGTAGCGGTAGTCGAGCGACTCCATCCAGTAGTTGTTGAGCTGGAAGTTCCAGTGCTCGCAGCGCGGCGGCAGCACCTCGACGACCAGCGCCTCGTCCGCGGCGAGCCGCCAGTGCGAGTGGTAGTAGGCGATGTTCGGGTCGCCGCCGGCCTGGTTGGAGACCTCCTGGTCGAAGCGCGGCAGGCGGTTGGTGTGCGCCTGGAAGTCGCGCGCCCACTTGGCGAAGAGCAGCGACGCGCCCGCCACCAGCGTCGAGGCGTTCTTCAGCCCCTCGTCGATCATCGCGGCGGTCACCGGTACCGGCTGGTGCGGACCGTCCACGCGCACCAGGCGCAGCGTCGCGGGGGTCTCGCGGGCGCGGTCCGCGAAGGTCTGGCGCACCAGCAGCATCCCGGTCTCGGGCTTCATCGGCAGCCAGTTGCCCGGGCGCGGCTCGCAGCAGAGCGCTATCTCGAAGTCCCCGTTGGGCCCGAGCGCGAGCTGTGAGGCCTCCAAGAAGCCCGTGGGCGGGAGTCCTCCTCCCTGGCCGTAGTGGCCGGCCTGGGTCCCGAAGGAGAGGTACGAGACGGTGCCGCGGTTGCCCCGCAGCCGGTACTCGTGGCGCCCGCTGATGGCCGCGTTGAAGTAGTGGTTGTCCGGGTTGTCCGCGCCGAGCTTGATGGTCTCGTGGGCGGTGCGCTTGAGGACCGGCGCGCGCGGGTCGGCGTCCTCCACGAAGGCCTCCAGCCCGGCGCGGGCGAGGCGGGCGAGGTACCGGTAGCCCTCGGCCTGGTCGAAGGGCGTGACCGGCGCACCCGGGAAGCGCAGCGCGGCCCCGGCGGCCTTGAGCGTGTCGCAGAACTCCTCCCACGCCTGCCCGCTGAGGATGCGCTCCTCGGCGAGTCCCTCGGACGTGCGCCCGCTCAGCTTCCACCACAGCGACTGCCCGCGCCGGTACTGCTCGAGCGCGCCGATGAGGACCTTGCGCATGTCGCCTCCCTGAGAGGCGCGGAGTCTACGCCGGCTGGGCTGAAACCGCGCAGCTGCCGTCGGGATACGTCCTGGGTGTGGCGCCGTCGCGCCCGTCGCGCCGAAAAGGAGAGCCCATGCAGGCGATCGCCCAGGACTTCTATGGACCGCTGGAGATGCTGGAGCTGAAGACCCTCGAGGAGCCGGCCATCGGAGACGACGAGGTGCGCGTGCGCGTCCTCGCGGCGGGCGTGAACCCCGCGGACTGCGCGGTGGTGCACGGCGAGCCCTACCTCGTCCGGCTGGCCTCCGGCCTGCGCAAGCCCAGCCCGCCGGTGGGCGGCTCGGACCTCGCGGGCGTCGTGGCCGCCGTGGGACGCAAGGTCACGCGGCTGAAGGTGGGCGACGAGGTGTTCGGTGCCGGCCGCGGCGCCTTCGCCGAGTACGCCGTGGCCGCGGAGAAGCACCTCGTCCGCAAGCCCGCGGGGGTCTCCTTCGCCCAGGCCGCGGCGGTCCCCATGGCTGGCCTCGTCGCGCTGCAGGCGCTCCGGGACCAGGGACGCGTCCAGGCGGGGCAGAAGGTCCTCGTGACCGGCGCGGGCGGCGGCATCGGCAGCCTCGCCGTGCAGCTCGCCCGGAGCATGGGCGCCCACGTCACCGCCGCCTGCAGCGCCGCGAAGCTGGAGCGGGTCCGGACCCTGGGCGCTGACGAGGTCCTCCTGCACACGCCCGGAGTCCTCCCGCGCGGGCCGTTCGACTTCATCCTCGACAACGCGGGTCGGGACTCGCTCGGCGCGCTGTGTGCGGCGCTGACGCCCACCGGGACGCTGGTCCCCAACAACGGCCACTTCGAGAACCGCTGGGTCGGCAGCCTGGGCCAGGTCATCGCGGCACGGCTGCTCTCGCTCTTCGTGGGGCACCGGCTGCGGCCGTTCCTGTCCCTGCCCAACCAGGCCGACCTGCAGACCCTGGCGGACCTGCTCGGATCGGGGGCGATCGTGCCGCTTCTGGACGGGAGCTATCCGCTCGAGAAGGCGCGGGAGGCGCTCCGCCGCGTCGAGCAGGGCAGGGCCCTGGGGAAGGTCGTCCTCGTCCCCCAGGCCCTATAAAGAGGATTGCGGGAACCGTGCCAGACGGTGTCCCGCAATCCTTTGAAATCACAGTCTGTTTCCGATTCCGGTCCAACCAGGAATCGGGCACTTGCGGGTCGCTCAGACGTTGAAGCGGAAGTTGATCACGTCGCCGTCCTGGACCACGTACTCCTTGCCCTCGAGGCGGAGCTTGCCGGCCTCGCGGCACTTGGCCTCGGACTTGAGCGTCAGCAGGTCCTCGGAGCGAATGACCTCGGCGCGGATGAAGCCTCGCTCGATGTCCGAGTGCACCTTGCCCGCGGCCTTGTGGGCGATGGTCCCGCGGCGGATGGGCCACGCGCGGCACTCGTCCTCGCCCGCGGTGAGGAAGCTGATGAGCTCGAGCAGGGCGAAGGCGCCGCGGACGAAGCGGTCCTTGGCGGGCTCGGTGAGGCCGAGCGAGGCCACGAACTCCTTCTGGTCCGCCGGGGCCATCTGCGCGATGTCTTGCTCCACCTTCGCGGAGAGGAGCACCAGGCCCAGCCCGCTCGCCTTGGCGAGCGCAGCGATCTCGTCGGGGGCAGGCTTGGAGACTGCGCCCTCGTCGGTGTTCAGCACCAGGAGCAGCGGCTTCACCGAGAGGAAGCGCAGGCTCACGAAGAGCCCCCAGTCCTCGGCGGTCATCTGCAGCGAGCGCAGCGGCTTGTTGGCGTCGAGGTGGGCCTTGAGGACGAGGAGCCCGGCCTGCTCTCGGGGGTTGGCCTTCTCCTTCTTGGTCCGCTCCAGGCGCTTCTCGACCAACTCGAGGTCCGCGAGGATCATCTCCATCTCGAGGTCGTTGATCTCGCGCAGGGGGTTGGGCGGCTCGATCTGCGCGTCGTCGTTGAAGGCGCGCACCACCTGGCAGAGCGCGTCCACCTCGCGCATCGCCTCCAGCACGCTGCGGTCCAGGCTCTTGCCCGAGCTGCTCAGGCCGGCGGAGACGTCGCTGAAGACGATCTCCGCGAGGGTCTTCTTCTTGGGCTTGAAGAGCTCGGCCAGGCTCTCGATGCGGGGGTCCGGGACCTTCACCACGCCGAGGTTGGTCTTGCCGCGCGCCGCGCCGGCGCCGGTCTCGGCGCTCAGCCCGGTGAGGGCGTTGAAGACGGTGGTCTTTCCAGAGGAGGGGAGTCCGACGAGTCCGATTTTCATGGCGGCGCAAGATACACGAGGTCCCCCGGCGGCGCGTGCCAAAAAGCCGGGGACCCCCGCACGAGCGGGGCCCCCGCCGGCAGAGCGGCGGGGGCCCCGGTGCTACTGGGAACGGCCGGCTACTCCGACTGCTCCATGATGCGGAACTCGACCCGGCGGTTGGACTGCCGGCCCGCCTCGGTCATGTTCGGGGCGATGGGGCGTTCCATGCCGAAGCCGTCGGCGGTGAGCCGCTTCTTGTCGATCTTCGCCTTCTTGATGAGCCAGTCGCGCACCGCGTTCGCCCGGTCCTTGGAGAGCTTCAGGTTCAGGTCCTTGCCGCCCAGGTTGTCGGTGTGGCCCTCGATGGCGAGCTTGGTGATGTTCGGGTTCTCGGTGAGGACCGTGGCCACCTCGCGGACGATCTTCTCGGACTCGGGCTTGATGGTCGCCTTCCCCAGCTCGAACTGGATCTGCTGGAGGATGACGATCTTGTCCTTGCGCAGCACCGCGATGGCCGGGCAGCCGTTCTTCTTGGGGTCGTCGCTGGCCTCACCGGCCTTGTCCGGGCAGGCGTCCTTCTTGTCGGGCACGCCGTCGCTGTCGGCGTCGGGCTCGGGGGGCGGGCAGCCGTTCAGCTTCGGGTCCGCGCTCGCCGGGCCGGCGACCTTCGGGCACACGTCCTCGGAGTCGGGCACGCCGTCGCCGTCCTCGTCCGCGGGCTTCTCCGGGCAGCCGCTCACCTTGCCGTCGGCGCTCTTCACCCCAGCGAGCGTCGGGCAGGCGTCCTCGCTGTCGGGGATGCCGTCGCCGTCGGCGTCAGCCGGGCAGCCGCCGTTCGGGCCGGCCACGTCTGGGCAGGCGTCGCGGTCGTCGGGGACGCCGTCGCCGTCTCGGTCGGCGGGGCAGCCGTGGCGCTTCGGGTCGTCGCTGGGCACGCCCTTCTCGTCGGGGCAGGCATCCTCGGCGTTGGCGATGCCGTCGCGGTCGCGGTCCTTCTCCTCGGGGCAGCCGTTCTTCTGCGGGTCCTTCGAGGCGATGCCACGTGTCTTCGGGCACGCGTCCTCGGAGTCGGCGATGCCGTCCTCGTCGCGGTCGCTGGGCTTGCAGTCGCGGCCGGGCTCCCAGGCGAGGCTCGCCAGCACGCGGACCGCGGCGGCGCCAGGAGCGCGGCTCAGGCCCGTCCCGACGCCTGCACCGGCGACGAGCCCCGCAGGCAGGCAGACCTTCGCGCCGAGCATGGCCTCGAAGGGCGTCGCGCCGCCCGCAAAGGTCGTCGAGCCGTAGACCTCGGGACCGACCTGGAGCCGCTTGTCCCACAGCAGCATGCCGCCGGCGGCCGAGTAGGTGAGCGCCGTGCCGATCTCGCCGATGCCCATGTCGTCGTGGCTGCGGATCATCACGCCCAGCGCAGCGGCGTAGACCCAGCGATCGTTCACGAGACCGCTGGCGACCAGCCGCGGGTGGCCTCGCGCCACGCTGTCGCCGGCGAAGTCCTGCTTCGACCCGATGGGGATGAAGAGGTCTGCCTGCAGGCCCAGCGCGAACTCGTCCTTGCCGGTGCCGAGCAGGGCGACGCGGGCGCCGAAGCGCAGGTCGCCCACTTGGCCGCCGCGTACCTGCTGGGTGCCCACCAGCGAGTCGCCGCTCTGCCAGGCGACGAAGGGCAGGCTCAGGTCCACCTTCACCCGGTCGAACAGGGCGAGCGAGGCGTCGAGGTTCAGGT
>CAZAIE010000133.1:0-11102 GCA_964485035.1 uncultured Myxococcaceae bacterium
GTTCTACACGGTGCACCACATCGTGGTGAAGGCGAACCTCTTCCTCCTGGGTGGGGTGGTGTTCCGGCTCACGGGGAGCTGGGACCTGCGGCGCAGCGGTGGGCTCTTCGCCGCCCGGCCGGCGCTGGCGGCCCTCTTCGCCGTCCCCGCGGCCTCGCTGGTGGGGGTGCCGCCGCTCTCGGGCTTCTGGAGCAAGTTCTTCCTGTTGCGGGAGACGGCGGTCCAGGGGCGCTGGGCCTGGTTCGTGCTGGGGCTCGTGGTGAGCGCGCTGACGCTCTACTCCATGGCCAAGGTGTGGCTGGAGGCGTTCTGGAAGCCGCACCCGGACCCGGCGTGGGCACCGCCGCAGGCGCGCCTGGGACCCGCGCTCGCGGCCTGCGGGGCGCTGGCGGTGGTCACCCTGGCCCTGGGGCTCTGGCCCCAGCCCTTGCTGGAGCTGGCGCAGGCGGCCGCGACGGCGATGCGCAGAGGAGGCTGAGATGGCGTGGGCCGTCGTGACGCTGCTCTGGCGCTTTCCCCTGGCGGTGGTCTCCGGGGGCGTGCAGACGCTGTGGATCATCGTGCGGGGGAGGCGGCGGCCGGCAGCCGGCCTGGTGCGGCTGGCGTTCGCGCCGATGAGCCCCCTGGGCGCAGCGCTATTGGCCTGCCTGGTCACGCTGACGCCGGGGACGACCACGCTGGAGCTGGACCTGGAGCGGCGGGAGCTGCTGCTGCACCTGCTCGACCTGGGCGGCGCGGAGGAGGCGGTCCGGGCCATCCGGCGCGACTTCGAGCGGCCGCTGGTGCGGCTCTTCGGGACGGTCCCGGGCGGAGGTGCGGCGTGAGCTTCGTGGTCACGGTGCTGGTGCTGGCGGCGCTGGCTGCGGTGGTCCTGGCGGTGATGCGCCTTCTGGCGGGCCCGACGCACGCCGACCGCCTGGTGGCGCAGGACGTGCTGTTCTCGGCGGCCATCCTCTGCTGCGTGGCGGCGGCGCTGCACAGCAGCAGCGCGGCGTTTCTGGACGTGGGCCTGGGGCTCTCCGTGGTGGGCTTCGTGGCCACGGTGGGGTGGGCGCGGCTGCTGCAGCGGGCGCCGCCCGAGGAGGGGCCATGACGCTGGCCGGACAGATCCTCTGCGTCCTGGGGGCGCTGGTGGTGGTGGTAGCGGGGGTGGGGCTCTTCGTCCTTCCCGACGCGCTGGCCCGGCAGCATGCGGGGACCAAGGCCACCACGCTGGGGCTCTCGCTGGCGCTGGTGGGCGCGGGGCTGCTGGCGCGCGACCCGGGGTGGACCGTGCGTCTCGTCGTGCTGGGGGCCTTCCTGCTGGTCACGCTGCCGCTGGCCTCGCACCTGCTCGGGAGGGCGACGCTGAGGGAGAGCGGGCAGGAGCGGGACGCGAAGGACGCCCGCCGCTTCGACTGAGCTACGCGCGCGGGGCCCAGCGGGTGCGCAGCCGGGCGATCTCGCGGCCGTCGTCCTCGCGCAGGACGGAGTGCAGGCGCGTGCCGCCGGCCTCGCGCGCGGAGCGGGAGAGCACCTTCACGCCCCAGTGGCACTCGGCGAGGAACTGGGCGTCGACGGCCACCACGCGGTGGGTGCGCCACTCCTCCTCGGGGAGGGCCTCGCAGGCCCAGGCGACGTAGCTGGCGTTGGTGACGTGCTCGTTGAGGTCGATGTCCGCGAAGCGGACCTGGAAGCGGCGCTCGACCTCGGCCGGGCCGGGGAGGTCGGGGAGCTTCCCCTTCGGAATGGGGAGCACGTGGTCGCGCTGGGGCTGGAGTTCGAGCGGGGTGACCGGGGCGGGGTCCACGGGCCGGCGGCTGGCGAGGTCGAGCGCGAACCAGACGCTGACGGCGCGCCCCACCTCCTCGCCGCGGACGCGGAGGCGGAAGTCGCGCAGGGCAGCGAGGCGGTCGAGGCCGGAGGGGAAGGTCTCGACCTCCAGGGTGTCGCCCTGGCGGACGGGGCGGGAGAGCTCGAGCTGCTGGCGGGCGATGACCCAGGTCTGGCCACGGGCGAAGAGCGCGTCGAGGCCGAAGCCGAGGGAGCGGGCGCTGTTGGCGGCCACCTCCTGGAGGTAGCCGAAGAGCGCGGCGGGGGAGACATCGCCGAAGGCGTCGACGTCGAAGGAGTGCACGGTGAAGGACTGGCGCAGGTGGTGATCCATGGAGTCTCCTCGGGGTTCGCAGGCGGCGGAGTAGCAGCTACCCCGGGGAGAGGGAAGCGCGTCGGCCGCGGTCCGTGCCGGCTTGACACCCCATCCCGGGATGCAATTCTCGAAGCCCCTTCCCAACCTCCTCCCCTTCGGAGCCTCCATGGCATCTCGAACGACCCCCATCCCCGCGGACGTGGTCAACCGGCACGCCCGCGCGATGGGACTCGCGGACCTGGGCCGTGCGTCCATCCGCGAGATCAAGAAGATCGTCGACCTCATCGAGCAGGAGACCGGGCAGCCGTTCGTGCGCATGGAGATGGGCATCCCCGGGCTGCCGGCGCTGCAGGTGGGGGTGGAGGCGCAGATCCAGGCGCTGCGGGACGGCGTGGCTTCGGTCTATCCGGACATCCAGGGCATCCCGGCGCTGAAGAGGGAGATCGCGCGGTTCGTGGACTTGTTCCTCGACGTCGAGGTGGACCCGGAGCACTGCCTGCCGACGGTGGGGTCGATGATGGGCGGGATGGCCGCGTTCATGACCGTGAACCGGATGTGGGCCGAGCGCGAGGGCTCGCTGTTCCTGGACCCGGGGTTCCCGGTGCAGAAGCAGCAGTGCAAGCTCTTGGGGCACGGCTACCAGTCCTTCGACGTCTACGAGCACCGGGGGCCGAAGCTGCGGGAGAAGCTCGAGTCGTACCTGAAGACGGGGAAGGTCTCGTCGATCCTCTACTCGAGCCCGAACAACCCGACGTGGATCTGCTTCACCGAGGAGGAGCTGAAGACCATCGGGGAGCTGGCGACCCAGTACGGCGTGGTGGTCATCGAGGACCTGGCCTACTTCGCGATGGACTTCCGCAAGGACTACTCGAAGCCCGGGAAGCCGCCGTACCAGCCGACGGTGGCGCACTACACCGACAACTACATCCTGCTGATCTCCAGCTCGAAGGCGTTCAGCTACGCGGGGGAGCGCATCGGGATGATGGTGGTGTCGTCGAAGGTCTGGGAGATGCGGAGCAAGGACCTGCTGCGGTACTACGCGTCGGACCAGCTCGGGCACTCGCTGGTGTTCGGGGCGGTGTATGGCATCAGCTCCGGGACCAGCCACTCCGCGCAGTACGCGCTGGCGGCGATCCTCCAGGCGGTGAACGACGGGAAGATCGACTTCGTGGCCATCGCTCGGGAGTACGGGGAGAAGGCGCGGGTGATGAAGCGGCTGTTCACCGAGAACGGCTTCCGCATCGTGTACGACCGCGACCTGGACGCACCGCTCGCGGACGGCTTCTACTTCACGCTCTCGTACCCAGGGATGAACGGCGGCCAGCTGCTGACCGAGCTCATCCACTACGGCATCAGCGCCATCACCCTGGGCATCACGGGCAGCGACCACCCCGAGGGGCTGCGGGCGTGCACCTCGCTGGTGCGCCGCGAGCAGTTCCCGGTGCTCGAAGCGCGGCTGAAGCAATTCCACGCGGACCATCCGTAGCGCCGGAGAGGATCCGACCCCGAGGCCTCCCCGGGGCGCCCCGCCTACCTGGAAGGGGACGTGTCTTCAGGGAGGGTTTCGGACGGACGCGAAGTCCCGGCGTCGCACCGGGGAGGAACCCACCTCCTGCCTCGAAGACGGCGGATGGGGTCGCGCCGACACCTCTCGCTGGTTCCGTTACTTAACGCCAATTAAGTAACCCCCTCGATTCCCCCAGGTGTCCCCCGGGGTCCGTTCGAGGAGCGGACCCCGCAGAGGGCGCCGCGAGGCGCCGCGCGCGTAGGCCGCGAGGACGGCCATCCGCCTCGGGGCCACGGGGCAGCCCGCAAGGCACGTCGCGCGGGGGCCGGACGGCCCCCCTCCCTCCAACCGGAGAGCGGGCACGGAGTCTTGGAGAACTCTTCCCCCTCGAAGCCGCCACGCCCACGCCTGCTCCAAGGAGGGGCTTGCCTCCCTGGCCCGCGACCCATTACTTAACTGACGTTAATTAACTCTGGAGGGCGCCATGGGCAGACCGGTTCGAGTGACGGACGAGGACATCCTTGCGACAGCGCGTGCCTGCTTCGCCGAGGAGGGGCCACAGGCGACGCTGGCGAGCATCGCCTGGCGCCTGGACATCTCCCCGGCCGCGCTGCACCAGCGGGTGGGCGGGCGCCAGGCGCTGCTGAAGCAGGTCTTCGCAGTCGAGGCGGGCGCGCTCGAAGACCGACTCCGGGCCCCACCTGCCGACGATGCCGAGGCAGATCTCGTCCTTCTCCTGAAGGACGCGCTCGAGTACCACCGCGCCCTGGTGCCTGGCCTGGTGGCGCAGCGGACCACCGAGAGGATCGCCCTGCCGCGGGACGGCGAGGCCCCTCCGCTCGCGCTCCGGCGGCGGCTCGCGGCCTGGCTCGGGAAGGCCGGCTGGTCGAAGGAGCACGCGGGGACGTGGGCAGAGCTGCTGCTGGGCGCGATCGAGGCCCGCTGCTTCAACGTCTTCCTCGGCGGACCGCGGTTCGCGCGCGGGACGGACGAGCACTTCCTCCGGGACCTGGCCCAGGCGATGCCCCCGCGCGAGGGGAAGAAGGCCCGGCGATGACGATCCTGGTCACTGGCGCGACGGGGAATGTGGGCCGCGAGGTGGTGCGAGCGCTGCAGGCGGCTGGGCTCTCCTTCGTCGCCGGCGACCGGGACGTGGACCGGGGCCACAAGGCGCTGGGCCCAGACGTCGCCGTGCGGCCCCTCGACTTCACCCGGCCCGAGACCTACCCCGCGGCGGTCGAGGGGATGAAGGCGCTGTTCCTGCTCCGTCCCCCGCCGATCGCGGACGTGGACAAGACCCTCAACGTCCTCGTCGACGAGGCCATCCGCGCCGGCGTCGAGCACGTGGTCTTCCTCTCGGTCGTCGGCGCCGACCGCCAGAGCTGGGTGCCGCACTACCGCGTGGAGCGACACCTCGAGCGCTGCCACGTCGCGTGGACCTTCCTGCGCCCGGGCTTCTTCGCCCAGAACTGCCAGGACGCGTACCGCCGCGACATCGCCGAGGACGACCGGCTGTACGTCCCCGCGGGCCGCGGGAGGGTCTCGTTCGTGGACGTCCGCGACGTGGCCGAGGTCGCAGTCCGCGCCTTTCAAGACTCCTCGCTGCGGAACCAGGGGCTGGAGCTCACCGGACCAGAGGCGATCACCTTCCAGGAGACCGCCGCCCTGCTCGGCGAGGTGCTCGGTCGGCCGATCCGCTACGTGCCCGCGAGGGTCCCGGGCTACCTGCTGCACCTGCTGCGGCGACGCGGGATGGGGCTCGGGCAGGCGGCGGTGCAGACCGTCCTCCACGTGGGCCTGCGCTTCGGGAACGGCGCTGGCGTGACGGACACCATCCCCCGGGTGCTGGGACGGCCGGCCCGGACGATGGCGACGTATCTCCGGGACAAGCGCGCCACGTGGTGACGCTCACGTGCCGTGGCGGCTGCGCCAACGGCGATAGGGCCCGGACAGCCGCGGGGCACACGCGTCGATGACCTCCGCGCCGCGCGCGATCGCCGCGCGCTCCAGCTCCCGGTGCAGGTCGAAGGCTGGCGAGTCAGCGCGCGTGTCGTGGCTGGCGCCGGCGTGCGCGGCGCGGACCGCGGGATCGGTCGCGGCGTGCACCACCTCGTGCAGCAACTGGCAGGCGACCTGGTCCGCTGGCCCTTCGAGCCCGACGGCCACGCGCAGGCTCCCGCGAAAGACCAGGCTGCGGCCGTGGCTCCCTTCGCGGGTCGCCAGCGAGTGACAGTCGAAGACCTCGATGCTGGCTGGAACGGTCGTCCCGAGCCCCGCGTGGAGCGCCTCCAGCTCCGAGCCCCACTCCTCCACGAACCGCGCAGTGGCGTTCCCTGTCTCCTCGAAGCGCGCGAGCCGGACCGGAGCCTCGGCGGCGAGGATCCCTGCGAGCAGCTCGGCCAGCGCCTTCCCGGCCGGGTCGGAGAGCTCGCGCAGCCGCCCACCACGCAGCAGCCCCAGCAACCCCTCGAGGTCCTCGCTGATCAGCGGCAAGCCCTGGACGACGAGCCGCCCCGGCGCCCGCTGGTACGCACGCGTCAGCTCGGCAGCCCACGGCTCCCCGCGCCCCGAGAACAGCGACGCGGCGTCGCGGGGAAGGTCCATCGCAGCCAGGACGTGGAAGTGCAGCTCGGCGTGGAAGGCGCGCCGGAACGCGAACGCGCTCATGGCGTCCACCCCCAGCGCCCCTTCGCGAGAGGAGCCTCGACGCGGGTCAGCACGCGCTCCGCGTGGCGCCCACCGACCTTCGTGACGAGCACCAGATCCTGCGGCCGGAACCGCGGCCCGAGGATGGCCACCGCACGACGGCCCTCCTCGAGCGCGATCGACGCCTGCGCTGGAAACCGGGGCATCGCCGCGCCCAGCCAGAGCAGGTCCGCTGGTCCGAACCTTCGCGAGACAGCCTTCGCCCCCAGGATGCAGCCGAGCAGCCTCCCCATCTCGCGCTCGCTGCCCAGGAGGACGCGCGCCCGCTGGCCAGGCTCCGGCGCAAGCGCCTCCAGGGCGTGCGCATAGACCGCGATCGGCAGCGGCGCGCCGTCGAGCTCCACCGAGAGCAGCGCCTCGATGAGCCTCGGGCTCCTGAGGATCGCGTGGTCCACGCACTGGAGCACCGCCCGCTCCTGCGCGCGCCGCCGCTCGTCCCGCACCCGCAGCCCCACCGGCACGTGCAGCGCCACGACCGGCTGGGGCGCCCGGGCCGCGTCGGCGTACGCGAGCAGCCGGTCGCGCACCGGGTCCGAGAGCTGGTCCACCTGCTCGCTCACGCTGCGGGCGAAGACGGCGTCCACGGCGGCTGTCCCGGTGCCCTGGAAGCGTCGGGAGATCTCCCGGACCAGCGGCGCGTACCCGGCGTAGAGGGCCCGGACCCGGGTGGCGTAGTCCAGCTCCCGGCTCGGGTCGACCTGCTCGGAGAGGAAGGGGGCCTGTGTCCAGCTCCGCCACCAGTCCGGGTGCCAGAACCGCGTCCCGCACTCGCGCTCGTACTCCGCCCGGTGCTCTAAGACCTGCGAGCCCGGGTAGAGCCGGAACGGGTCCACCGAGAGCCAGCCCGTCGTGGTCGGCCGCGAGGTGAACAGCCGCTCGCAGAACGCCCGCGTCTCCTCCATCGTCCGCGGCGTCTCGCCCGGATGGCCCACCACCAGGTTCGCGCCCCAGTGCAGCCCCTGCTCCGCCGCCAGCCCCGCGAACCGCTCGATGCGCTCCAGGTACTGCCCCGGGTTCGCGGCCTTCCTCATGCGCGCGAGCATCTCCGGGCTGCCGCTCTCCAGCCCCACGCCGACCGAGAAGCGTGCCCGCGCCAGCAGCGAGACGTCCTCCGAGTCCAGGTCGTCGGTCCGGGTGAGCGTCCAGTACTGCCGCGCGAGCAGCCCCTCGCGGACGAGCGCCTCCAGCACCTCCCGGCGCCAGGCCCGGTCGAAGCCGAAGAGCGGGTCCGCGACGTTCACCAGCCACTCGCGCAGCGGCGTCACGCGGTCCAGCCGGCGCAGCTCCTCGACGGCGCGCGCCACCGAGAAGGCCCGCCAGCGGTGCTCGCCCTTCGCCCGCTCCATGCAGAAGGTGCAGCGGTACGGACAGCCGCGGCCCAGGTAGAGCTGCAGCTTCCCGCCCAGCGCGTGCGCCCGCGGCCAGTAGCGGCGCAGCAGGTCCCACCGGTAGGGCGGCAGCGAGTCCAGATCCTCCACGGGCGCCGCGCGGACCACCGGCTCGCGGATGCCTCTCTCGACGATCTGCCGCAGCCCTTCTTCCGCCTCTCCGGCGACCACCGCGTCGAAGGGCGAGCCCTCGAAGACCAGGTCCTCCGGCAGCGCGGTCGCGTGGTAGCCGCCCGCCACCAGCGGGACCCCGGGGAAGAGGACGCGCAGCCACCGCGCCAGCGCCAGCACCCTCAGGCAGTCGAAGCTCGAGTAGCAGGAGACGCCGATGAGGCGGTACGGGCCCAGCCCACGCAGCGTCCGCTCCAGGCCCGCTCGCTCCTGCGCCTCGTAGCCCAGGTCCACGATCTCCACGCGCACGCCGGTCTGTTGCTCGAGGTACCCGCCCAGCGACACCAGGTGCGGCAGACCGAAGTCCGCGTCCGAGGGCTTGATGGCTCCCGGCGAGAGCAGCAGGACCGCGGGCTCGGAGCCTCGCTTCACCGGGCCTCCAGGGCCTGCGCGAGGAAGGGCTCCGGATGCGCATTGCTGCCCTGGCAGGCGACGGCGCTCGCGGGGCAACCGCCTCCGCAGCTCGCCTCGTGGACACAGCCCCGGCAGACCCTCGGGGTCACGCGGCGGAACTTCCTCCCCCACTCTGCGTGACGCAGCTGGGCGAGGCCGCCGCGCGCGACGTTCCCCAGGACGTGCGACGAGAGGTTGCACGGCCGCACGTTGCCCAGCGGGTCGATCACCAGGCTCGGGGACGGGCTGCCCAGGCTGCAGAAGCCGAAGCGGACCCACGGATAGCGCTCGTGGCGGATGAGGCAGGGCGGAAGCGGCATCGCGGTGGCCACGGCGACCCCGTAGCGCCGCCCCAGCCGCTCGCAGGCCTCGAGGTCGGCCTCTACCTGCTCCACCGTGGGCAGCAGCTCTGCGACCCGCGCCACCGCGCCGCCCGAGGGGCACATGCGGTTGTAGACCAGGAGCCTCACGCCCAGGCCGAAGCAGAGCTGGAGGATCTCCGGGAGCGCTCCCGCGTTCCTCCGGCTGGCGACGTGGCAGACCTGCACCGGCAACCCGGCGTCCTTCAGGTCGAGGATCGCGCGGAGCGTGTCGTCGAACGAGGCCACGCCCTTCAGCCCGTCGTGCGTCTCCCGCCGCGCGCCCAACAGCGTGAGCTGCACCGCGGCGACGCCGGCCTTCGCCAAGGCGCGCGCCTTCTCGGGTCCGACGTGGCTGCCGTTGGTCACCAGCCGCACGTGGGGCACCAGGGCCGCGGCCCGCGCGGCGATGAGCAGAGCGTCGGGGTGCAGCAGCGGCTCACCCCCGGTCAGCACCAGTTCCTGCGCCCCGCTCTCTGCGACCAGCCGCTCGAGCATCGCCAGGTAGTCGGCGGTGGGGAGCGCACCGCGGGGATAGGCGGACCCGGGCGCGTTCCAGACGTTGTAGCAATGCGCGCAGCGGTGGTCGCACGCGGTGCTGAGCTCCAGCTCGAGCCGCGGGACCCTCGCGGTGGTGCCCGTTTCGAAGAGGGCCACGCTTCAGCCCTGGGGCTTCTTCGCATCCAGCCCGAGCCGCTCGCGCACGTCGCTGGGGAGCCGGTCCCGAAGGTCCGCGAGCGCCTCCTGCTCACCGCCCGCCTCGCCCGGAGGCGCCTGCGTCTTGGGGCCGGGCTCGTCGTCGGGAGGGAGGATCGACAGGCAGATGCGCAGGTCGTCCTCCGGCCGCACGGGCGTCGCGGGGCCCGCGTCGTCCCCGGGCTTCGGCTCCTCCGGCAGCGGGGCCGAGAGGCAGGGCGCCGGCGCCACGGAGAGGCACGGACGCACCACCGCGCAGCCGGTCTGCGTCCCGCTCAGGAGCAGCCCCACCGCGAGCACCGCGGCGATCGCCAGCCCCGCCCCCGCGCCGATCTGCGAGACGGCGCAGGCACTCGGCCCGGACAGCAGCACCAGCAGCCCCACCGCCCCCCAGCCGGCACGACGCAGCGACGGGCGCATCAGCTCTGCCCCTCTTCCCCATCGAGCCCGAGGCGCGAGCGGACGTCGGCAGGCAGGCGATCCCGCAGGCTGGCGAGCGCCTCGCCCCGCGTCACGGGAGCGACCGGGCCAACCCCCTCGGCGCCAGGCCTCGCGTCGGAGGTGGCATCGGGCGGGAGCTGCGAGAGGCAGGGCCCCACGTCCGCGGGGCCGGCATCGGGAGGGACCTGCGAGAGGCAGGGGCCCACGTCCGGAGGACGCGGCGTCAGGCACGGCCCGACATCCGGGGAGAGGCACGGCCCCACGTCGGGAGGAAGCGGGGTCAGGCAGGGCCCGACGTCCGGACGCAGGTGGGCATCCGGGGAAGGGAGCGACAGGCAGGCGCTGCAACCCGTCTGGGTAGCCCCGCCGCCCAGCAGGAGGACGGCCGTGAGCACGGCTGCCAGGGAGAGGCCGGCGCCAGTGCCCACCATCGAGGAGGCGCACGCACTCAGCCCCGACAGCACCACGAGGGCCAGCACGCCGCCCCAGGCCAACCGACGATGACGAGCCATCTTTGCCTCCATGGGTGAGTGATGGTAGGTCCTCGCCCCGCTGATGGGAACTGGACGGAGCTCGACCGCCCCCTGCCTGGGTCCAGCAAAGTCGGGGGCGCGCAGGAAAACATCGAGAGGTCCGTGCGTGGGTCGACTGGCAAGGGCTCCATGACTCCCATCCGACGAACGCTCTCCTCCGAAAACCTCCGGCTCGCCACCAGCCCCGCGCCCGACGGCCCGCCCGTCCTGGTGCGCTTCGCCGAGGCCAGCCGCAAGGGCCTCGCGGGCTGCATGCGCGGGCTGGTGCACCCACAGCTCGCCCCCGCCATCCAGCTCATCCTCGACGTGCCCCACCGGCGGCTCGAGGCGAGCGAGCTGGCGGCCGCCTCGGGGCTCTCGCGCACGGCGTTCTTCGAGCTCTTCCAGGAGGTCGTCGGCGAGGCCCCCATGGCCTACCTCACGCGCTGGCGCGTGCACCTCGCCGCCGCGAGGCTGCGGGGCAAGGAGAGCCTGCAGCGGGTCGCCCTCCAGACCGGCTTCTCGGACGTCTCGGCGATGACCAAGGCATTCCGGCGGCTGCTCGGCGTGGCCCCGGGCGCCTACCGGGAGCTGGCGCACCAGTGGGAGGCCAGCCGCCGGGGGCGTCCCACCGACGACCGCTTCGAGGGCTAGCCCCGCCCCTGGACAGCGACGCTCCCCTCGCACACGATCGGCGCTTCCTCGGACGGGAGCGACCATGACGAAGCTGCAGCGGCGTGACTTCCTGAAGCTGGGCGCGGCCGGGCTCGCCGCCGGAGCCCTCCCCGCCTGCGCCACCCC
>CAZAIE010000134.1:0-1420 GCA_964485035.1 uncultured Myxococcaceae bacterium
AGCGGCGCGCCGCTCGACGAGGCGCTGGTGCTCTACTTCCGCGCCCCGGCATCCTTCACCGGCGAGGACGTCGTCGAGCTGCAGTGCCACGGCGGGCTGCGGCACGTCGAGCAGGTGCTCGCCGCCGCGCGGGCCGCCGGCGCCCGGTCGGCCGAGCCCGGGGAGTTCTCGAGGCGCGCGGTGGTGAATGGCCGCCTGAGCCTGGAACGCGCCGAGGCGCTGCTCGATCTCGTCACCGCGGAGACTGCCGAGGCACTGGGCGCGGCCCGGGCTCAGTTGCTGGGGCGCGTCGGCGAGGTGGTGCACCGGCTCTCCCACGAGGCGCTCGACCTGCGCGCCGAGGTCGAGGCGTCGCTCGACTTCCCGGAGGACGTGGGCGACGTCCCGGACGGCGTGCGGGAGAGGGCCGAGCAGCTGGCGCACCGTTGCGAGGCGCTCCTGGCCACCCACCGGTTCGGCCGCGCGCTGCGCGAGGGCGCGCGCATCGTGCTCGCCGGCGCGCCGAACGCGGGCAAGAGCAGCCTCTTCAACGCGCTGCTGGACGACGAGCGCGCGCTGGTAGACGAGGACGCTGGGACCACGCGCGACTCGCTGGAGGCGCGGATTGACCTGGGCGGCATCCCCTGCACGCTGGTGGACACTGCGGGGCTCCGCGAGGAAGGGGCAGGGCGCGTCGAGCAGCGCGGGATGGCGCGGACGCGGGTCGAGGTGGAGCGAGCCGTCGTTGCCGTCTGGGTGTTGGATCTCGGTGCTCCGGTCCCTCCGCCGGAGCCTGCGCCGGTGGGTGGCTGGCTCGTGGTGCAGAACAAGGCCGACCTCTTTGCGCACGCATCCGGTCTGGCGGTGAGCGCGACCACGGGGCAGGGGATGGGAGCTCTACGCGAGGCGCTGTCCCGGCGGCTGTGTGGCGAGTCCCGAGCGAGCGGCGAGGTGGTGATCACGCACCGTCGCCACGCCGACCTCCTGGAGCAGGCCGCGGCCGCGTTCCACCAGGCGGCCGAGTCGGCGCAGAGCCGGCCGCTCGAGCTGGTGGCCTACGATCTCGCTGCCGGTGCGCGCTCCCTGGAGCAGATCTGCGGACGCGGCGTGGACGACTCGCTGCTCGACACCGTCTTCGCAAAGTTCTGCATCGGCAAGTAGCTGCCCGCATCAATGTCAACAAGCCAATCAGCCATTACAGTCCTTGAGACCTGACTAAGCCTCTATTCCTACAAAGACACAAATAGTCCAAACAGGCTTCGTGACCACGAGGGCCCGGAGGCGCTTGCCTCGGTCGCGCGGACGTGCGAATCGGCAGCCATGCCGACGTCGGACGTGATCGTGGTTGGGCTGGGACATGCGGGGTGCGAGGCGGCGCTGGTCTGCGCCCGCATGGGGCTTCGGGTGCTGGCGGTGACGTTGCGCGCCGATCGCATCGGAC
>CAZAIE010000134.1:1430-11073 GCA_964485035.1 uncultured Myxococcaceae bacterium
TCGGGGGTCCCGGAAAAGGGCAGCTGGTGCGGGAGCTGGACGCGCTGGGCGGCGAGATGGCGCGCGTGGCCGACGCGACGGGCACCCACTTCCGGCGGTTGAACGAGAGCAAGGGTCCCGCGGTTCGGGCCATCCGCGCGCTGTGCGATCGGCAGCGCTATGCGGACGAGATGGGCCGCCGGATCCGGGCCCAGGATCGGCTCACGGTGATCGAAGCGGAAGCCAAGGCGCTGCTCACGGAGGGGCAGCGCGTGGTGGGCGTGCGTACCCCCGAAGGCGAGCACCTCGCGCGGGCCGTGGTCGTCACCGCGGGCACCTTCCTCCAAGGGCTGCTGCACTTCGGGGACCGGAAAGAGGTGGGCGGCAGGGCAGGGGACGCCGCGGCGATCGGACTGTCGGATTCGCTGCGATCACTCGGCCTCACCGTCGCCCGGTTCAAGACCGGCACCCCAGCCCGGCTCGATCGAAGGACCATCGACTACACCCGAACCGAGGAGCAGCCGGGCGACCCGCACCCGGTGCCGCTCTCGTTCTCGACCGACCACACGCGCTTCCCCGCGCTGCCCCAGCTCCCGTGCGCCATCACGCACACCAACGACGAGACCCACCGGGTGGTGCGCGAGAACCTGGCGCGCTCGCCGCTGTACGCCGGGGAGATCGTCGGGCGCGGCCCGCGCTACTGCCCGTCGATCGAGGACAAGGTGGTGCGCTTCGCCCACCGGCCGCGGCACTCGATCTTCCTGGAGCCGGATGGGCTCGACACCGACGTCGTCTACCCGGCCGGCGTCTCGACCAGCCTGCCCCCCGAGGTGCAGCTGCAGTTCCTGCGCACCATCGCCGGACTGGAGCGGGTGGAGATGCTGCTGCCCGGGTACGCGGTCGAGTACGACTACGTGCCGCCCACCCAGCTCGCGCCGACGCTGAAGGCGAAGGGCATCGAAGGGCTCTGGCTCGCCGGGCAGGTGAACGGCACCTCGGGCTACGAGGAGGCGGCGGTGCAGGGCTTCTGGGCGGGGGCCAACGCGGCCTGCGAGCTGACCGGCCGCGAGCCCTTCCTGCTCCGGCGCGACCAGTCGCTCATCGCGGTGCTCGTGGACGACCTCGTCACCAAGGGCACCGACGAGCCCTACCGGATCTTCACCTCGCGCGCCGAGCATCGGCTGCTGCTCCGGGAGGACAACGCGGACCTGCGGCTCGCGGCCATCGGGCACCGCCTGGGCCTGGTGTCGGACGCGGATCGGGACCGAGCTGAGGGGAAGGGGAGGGCGATCGCCGAGGAGGTCGCCCGGCTGGAGCGGACCATCCTGAACCCCAACGCGACCGTCCGGGCCTGGTTCGAGGCACGCGGCCTCGCCCCCATCCGCGTCCCCACTTCTCTGGCGAGCCTCCTGAAGCGCCCCGAGGTGCCCTGGGACGAGCTTCGCGAGCTGGACCCTTCGCGCCTCGCTCTTCCCTCCGAGGTCTTCGACGAGGTGACCACCCACGTCCGGTACGGCGGCTACATCGAGCGCCAGGAGGAGTGGGTCCAGCGCGCGAAGACCCTGGAGGACCTCGCCATCCCCGCCGACTTCCCCTACGCGGACCTCTCTGGCTTCTCGCGCGAGATCCGCGAGCGGCTGCTCGCCGTCCGGCCCGCGACCCTGGGGCAGGCCTCGCGCATGCCCGGGATGACCCCCGCGGCACTCGGCCTCCTCGCGGCCCACGTCGCCCGCCGCCGCTGATACCTTTGGTGCCCCAAACCCCCATCGGCTTCGGCCGGTGTTTCACGTGGAACCTCCCTTGGAAAAGACCCTGACCCTCGAACTGCAGCAACAGGCCGCCGAGCTCGGCGTGGCGGTGACCGACGACCAGGCCGATCGGCTCGGACGCTTTCTGGACCTGCTCTTCACCTGGAACAAGAAGGTGAACCTGACCGCGCTCACGGACCCTCGGGCGGCCATCGAAGGGCACCTCGTGGACTCGCTGGCGGTGCTCCCGGAGGTTCGCGGAGCCGCCTCGGTCCTCGATCTGGGGGCGGGGGGAGGCTTCCCGTCGGTCCCCCTGGCGGTGGTCGCTCCCGAGATCGCTTTCACGCTGGTCGACGCGGTGGGGAAGAAGGTGGGTTTCTTGAAGGCCGCGCTGGCCGGGGTGGGGGTGAAGAACGCGAAGGCGGTCCACCTCCACGCCAACGGCCGACCCCTGGAAGAGAAGCTCGAGCCCGCCCAGGTGGTGATCGCGCGGGCGTTCATGCCCCTTCCCGAGTACCTGGCACTCGCGGTCCCGTACCTGGCACCCGGCGGAAAGATCGTGGCGATGCTTGGACCCGAGGTCCAGGTGCCGGAAGTGCCCCCCCAGGGTCTGAAGGTGGTCTCGGAGCGCGCGTATCGGCTCCCAAGGTCCGGGGCGGCGCGGCGGGTGGTCGAGCTTCGCGTCGAGAGTCGAGAGTCGAGGGTCGAGAGTGGGCGGGAGTCATCTTGAGGGCTCCTCCTTGGCCCTGAGCGCGTGGAGCGTTTCACGTGAAACATCGGCCCGCCCCCGGAGAACCGGAGGCGGGCCGTGGTGTTTCTAGGCCGCCAGGAGCTAACGGCCGCCGGGGGCTGAAGCGCCCCGGCTCTATCTGGGGCGGATTCGATTCAGGATGAAGCCGGCTGAAGCCGGCTGGAGGGGAAGCAATCCAGAGTGGAGCCCGCATCAGCGGGCTTGGTCCGAACTCGGTCCCTCCCAGCCAAGAGACGGGGGCTTCAGCCCCAGCCGCTGGTCCGAACCAGAGTTCCTACCTTTATATGGGTTGCCGCCGGGGGGCTGAAGCGCCCCGGCTCTATCTGGGGCGGATTGGATTCAGGATGAAGCCGGCTGAAGCCGGCTGGAGGGGAAGCAATCCAGAGTGGAGCCCGCTTCAGCGGGCTTGGTCCGAGCTCGGTCCCTCCCAGTCAAGAGACGGGGGCTTCAGCCCCCGGCTTCCCGCCTCCGCGCTTCCTACCTTTATATGGGTGCCCACGCCGGTTGCCGGTGTCAGGGGTGCGTGGTACCCAACGGTCCGCCCGACTTCGCGGGCAAGGGAAGGGTCGGTATGGGACGAATCCTCGCGATCTCCAACCAGAAGGGCGGCGTGGGCAAGACCACCACCGCCATCAACCTCGGCGCCAGCCTCGCCTCCTCGGAGCGCAAGACGCTGGTCATCGACGTGGACCCCCAGGCCAACGCCGGGTCGGGTCTCGGCATCCCCGTCCGCGATCTCGAGCGCTCGGTCTACGACCTGTTGGTCGGTGAGGCCTCCTTCGAGGAGGTCGTCCAGAAGTCCGAGCTCAAGTACCTGGACGTCCTCCCCGCCAGCCGCGACCTGGCTGGCGCCGAGGTCGAGCTGGTCAACGTCGAGCGCCGCGAGTACCGCCTCCGTGAGGCGGTCCGCCACCTCAAGGACCGCTACGACTTCATCCTCATCGACTGCCCGCCCTCGCTGTCGCTGCTCACCATCAACGCGCTGGT
Source organism: uncultured Myxococcaceae bacterium (assembly GCA_964485035.1). Classification (GTDB taxonomy): domain Bacteria; phylum Myxococcota; class Myxococcia; order Myxococcales; family UBA5297; genus CAZAIE01. The sequence goes on from CAZAIE010000134.1 coordinate 4,896, forward strand.
GGCCGCCGACTCGGTCCTCATCCCGCTCCAGTGCGAGTACTTCGCGCTCGAGGGCATCAGCGAGCTGCTCAACACGGTGCAGCTGGTCCAGCAGGGGCTCAACCCCGAGCTCGAGGTCGAGGGCGTGGTCCTCACCATGTTCGACCCGCGCCTCTCCATCGCGCACCAGGTCGCCGAGGAGGCGCGCAAGCACTTCCAGACCCGCGTCTTCGAGACCATCATTCCGCGCAACGTGCGGCTCACCGAGTGCCCCAGCTACGGCAAGCCGATCGTCCTCTACGACCTGCGCTCCAAGGGCAGCGAGGCCTACCTCTCACTCGCGCGCGAGCTGCAGCAGAAGAAGCCCAAGCGCAGCCGCCGGAGCGCCTGACCTGCTCCACTGATCTCGACTCGCTCCGGGTTCCCAGAACATGCCGACGCCTCCAGTCCCCGTCCCCCTCGCCGACAAGAACGCCGCTGCCGCGGGCCCCAAGCGTGCCCTCGGTCGCGGCCTCGGCGCGCTCATCCCCAGCGCGCCCGCCGCCGAGCGTCCCAGCAACCGCCCCCAGGTCCTGCAGGTCCCCATCGAGGACATCGAGCGCGACGAGCGCCAGCCGCGGCAGCACTTCGACGGCGCGCGGCTCGAGGAGCTCGCTTCCTCGATCAAGACCAAGGGTATTGTCCAGCCCATCCTCGTTCGGCGCGACGGCAGCCGATACCGCATCATCGCTGGCGAGCGTCGGTGGCGCGCCGCGCAGCTCGCCGGCCTGCGCGAGGTCCCGGCCATCGTCCGCGAGGCCTCGGCCAAGGAGGCCTTCGAGATCGCGCTGATCGAGAACCTCCAGCGCGAGGACCTGAACCCCATCGAGGAGGCCGAGGGCTACAAGCGCCTCATCGACGAGCACGGCCTCACCCAGGAGCTGGTCGCCCAGCGCGTGGGCAAGGACCGCTCCTCGGTCACCAACGCGCTGCGCCTGCTGCACCTGCCCAAGGACATCAAGGCCGCGCTCACCGGCGGCGAGCTGAACATGGGCCACGCCCGCGCGCTGCTCGGCATCGCCGACACCGACGCCATGCGCCGCGCCGCCGGCGAGGTGATGGGCAAGAAGCTCAACGTCCGCGCCACCGAGGACCTGGTCCGCAAGCTCAAGCACGGCAAGACCCCCTCGGCCAAGAAGCGCGAGGAGAGCGCCCAGGTCCGCTCGCTGGTGGACTCCATCCAGAAGAGCCTCGGCACCAAGGCCCGCATCATCGACAAGGGCGGCAAGGGCCGGCTCGAGCTCGACTTCTACTCGTACGACGACCTCGACCGCATCCTCGCCCGCCTGCTCGAGCGGCGCTGAGCGGTCCCTGCGTGTTAGTGTCTTCTTGACACTTAATGGGCCACGCACCCGCGGCCCTGGGAGGACCCGATGCGCGCGCCCACCGATCTCTACCGCCCGTCGCTCGCGTTGCTCACCGACCTGTACCAGCTGACGATGGCCGCGGCGGTGCACGCCAACGAGGCCACGCACCGCGAGGCGGTGTTCCACCTCTTCTTCCGGCGCCCGCCGTTCGGCGGCGGGTACGCGGTGGCCGCGGGCCTCGCCTCGGCGCTCGACTACCTCACCCACGCGCGCTTCGACGACGAGGACCTCGCGTACCTCGCAGCCCAGACCGGCGCGGACGAGAAGCCGCTGTTCACCCGCGAGTTCCTCGAGCACCTGCGCACCGCCGCGCACGAGCTGGACGTGGACGCGGTCCCCGAGGGCACGGTGGTCTTCCCGCACGAGCCGCTGCTGCGCGTGCGCGGGCCGATCATCGGCTGCATGCTCGCGGAGACGGCGCTGCTCACGCTGGTGAACTTCGCGACGCTCATCGCCACCAAGACCGCGCGCATCGTGCAGGCCGCGCAGGGCGAGCCGGTGCTGGAGTTCGGGCTGCGCCGCGCGCAGGGCGTGGACGGCGCGCTCACCGCCTCGCGCTCCGCGTGGATCGGGGGGGCCGCGGCCACCTCCAACGTGCTCGCGGGCCGGCTCTTCGGCATCCCCGTGAAGGGCACGCACGCGCACTCGTGGGTCATGCTCTGGGACGACGAGCGCGAGGCCTTCGAGCGGTACGCCAAGGCGCTCCCCAACAACTGCGTCTTCCTGGTCGACACCTACGACACGCTGGAGGGCGTGCGCCGCGCGGTGGAGGTCGGCGGCTGGCTGCGGCTGCACGGCCACGAGCTGCTGGGCGTGCGGCTCGACTCCGGCGACCTGGCCCAGCTCTCCATCGACGCGCGGCGCATCCTCGACGACGGCGGGTTCCCCGAGGCGCGCATCTTCGCCAGCAACGACCTCGACGAGCGGCTCATCGAGAGCCTCAAGCACCAGGGCGCCACCATCAACGTGTGGGGCGTGGGCACGCGGCTGGTCACCGCCAGCGACGACCCGGCGCTGGGCGGCGTGTACAAGCTCAGCGCGGTGCGCGACCCGGGCGGCCCGTGGAAGAGCCGCATCAAGGTCTCGGAGCAGTCGGCCAAGACCTCCACGCCGGGCATCCAGCAGATCCGCCGGTTCCGCATGGACGGCCAGCTCTTCGCCGACGGCGTCTACGACCTGGAGCGCGGCTGGCCCGACGGCCCGCGGTCCATCGTCGACCCGTTCGATGCGACACGGGTGACGCCGGTCCCCGACCACGCGCAGGCCGAGGACGTGCTGCAGCCCGCGATGCGCGGCGGCCAGGCGGTGCTCGGCGACGACCTCGAGGATGCGCGCGCCCGCTGCGCCCGCCAGCTCGCGGAGCTGCCCCGCGGCGTGAAGCGCTTCTTGAACCCGCACCTGTACCCCGTGGGCCTCGAGCCCGGGCTGATGCAGGCGCGCACGCAGATGATCCTCGCTGCCAGGAAGGTGAAGCCGTGAAGCTGATCAAGGTCGCCGCCGCCGGGGTGAACACCACGCCGCTGGACTGGGACGGCAACGCGCGCGCCGCGCTGTCGGCCATCGACGAGGCGCGGCGGCAGGGCGTGTCCATCCTCTGTCTTCCCGAGCTGTGCCTCACCGGCTACGGCTGCGAGGACGCGTTCCACAGCCGGGACGTCGCCGACAAGGCGCTCTTCTTCCTGCGCCAGTACGCCGGGGCCACGCGCGGGATGGTGGTGTCGGTGGGGCTGCCGCTCCTGCACCAGAACGCGCTGCTCAACGCCGCGTGCCTCCTGGTGGACGGGGCCATCGCGGGCTTCGTGCCCAAGCAGCACCTCGCGGGCGACGGCATCCACTACGAGCCGCGCTGGTTCCGCCCCTGGCCGGCCAACGCGCGCGGCACGGTGCGGCTGGACGGCGCCGAGGTCCCGGTGGGCGACCTGCTCTTCGACGTGGGCGGGGTGCGGCTGGGCTTCGAGATCTGCGAGGACGCGTGGGTCGCGCAGCGGCCGGGTGGCGCGCTGGCGCGGCGCGGCGTCGACCTCCTCCTCAACCCCAGCGCGAGCCACTTCGCCTTCGGCAAGCACGAGATCCGCGAGCGGCTGGTGGTGGAGGGGTCGCGCGCGTTCGGGGTGGGCTACCTGTACTCGAACCTCTTGGGCAACGAGGCGGGCCGGGTGTTGTACGACGGCGGAGCGCTGGTGGCCCAGGGCGGCCGGGTGCTGGCCCGCGGCGAGCGCTTCTCGTTCCGCGACTTCTCGATGGCGGTGGCCACGCTCGACGTGGACGCGACGCGGACGACCCAGGCGCGCACCGGCTCGTTTTCGCCCGACTTCGGAGCCGACGAGGGCGCGGTCCGCTGCGGGTTCGAGTTCCCCGCGCGCCAGCCGGAGGCCGAGCCCACCGTGCAGGACGACCCCTTCGCCTCGAAGGAAGAGGAGTGCACGCGGGCGCTGTCGCTGGCCCTCTTCGACTACGTGCGCAAGAGCCGGTCGGAGGGGTTCGTGGTCTCGCTCTCGGGCGGCTGCGACTCCACGGTGGTGGCCACGCTCTGCGCGACGATGGTCGAGCTGGCGTGGGCCGACTTGGGCCGCGCGGCGTTCCTCCTGCGCATGCGCCACGTGCGGGGGCTGGACGCGGCGCGCACCCCGCGCGAGGCGGTGGCCCGGCTGCTCACCACCGTCTACCAGTCCACGCGCAACAGCGGACCGGTGACCCGCGAGGCGGCGAAGTCCGTCGCCCACGCGCTCGGCGCGCAGCACCTGGAGCTGGACGTGGACGCAATGGTCGCCGGCTACACCAAGATGGTGGAGCAGGCGCTGGGGCGACCCTTCGACTGGGAGAAGGACGACCTCGCGCTGCAGAACATCCAGGCGCGGGCCCGTGGCCCCAGCGTCTGGATGATCGCCAATGCGAAGAACGCGCTCCTGCTGGCGACCTCGAACCGCTCGGAAGTGGCGGTGGGGTACGCGACCATGGACGGCGACACCTGCGGCGGGCTCTCGCCCATCGCGGGCATCGACAAGGCGTACCTGCGGCGCTACCTGGCCTGGCTCGAGGAGACAGGACCGCGCGGGCTGCGGCCCATCCCGGAGCTGGGCGCGGTGACGAAGCAGGCGCCGACCGCGGAGCTGCGCCCGGCGACGCAGCACCAGACGGACGAGGCGGACCTGATGCCGTACTCCGTCCTCGACCTGGTGGAGCGGGGGATGGTGCGCGAGAAGCAGACGCCGGTGGAGGTGTTCCGCAAGCTGCGCGCGACGGTGCCCGACGTGGCCCCGCAGCAGCTCGCGGCGTGGATCGAGCGGTTCTACAAGCTGTGGACGCGCAACCAGTGGAAGCGAGAGCGGTACGCGCCCTCGTTCCACCTGGACGAGGCGAGCCTCGACCCGCGGGGGTGGTGCCGGTTCCCCATCCTCTGCAGCGGGTTCGAGGCGGAGCTTTCGGAGCTGCGTCACGAGGCGGGCAGGCTCCCCGGTTGACCGGGGCTCTCGAGGTCAGGAGCGGACGATGAACATCGTGGTGGGGACGGACTTCTCGCAGGCGAGCGGTGCAGCGCTGGCCGCGGCGGTGGCGCTGGCGAAGCGGGCTGGCTCGGGCGAGGTGTGGCTGGTGCACGCGGTGGCCCCGGGCCAGCCGGCGGCGGGGCTCGCGGCGAAGATGGACCAGCAGGCTGCCTGGCTCATGGAGCGGCTGGAGACGGCGCGCGTGCGGCTGCAGCTGCTCTACGGCTCTCCAGCGGAGACCGTGGTCGCCTTCGCGGCCCAGAAGAGCGCGGACATCGTGCTGGTCGCGTCGCGGGGCGACTCGGACTCGCCGCTGATCCTCCTGGGCGGCACGGCCGAGCAGCTGGCCCAGAGCGCCCGTTTCCCGGTGCTGGTGGTCCGCGACGCCGCGCCGATCGAGGCCTGGGCCCGCGGCGAGCGGGCGCTGAAGGTGGTGCTGGGCGTGGACTGGTCGGCGAGCTGCGAGCCGGCGCTCCAGTGGGTGCGGACGCTGCGCAAGCTGGGGCCCTGCGACGTGCTGGCGGCGCACGTCTACTACCCGGAGGAGCCGGAGCGGCGGTACGGCCTGCCCTCGAAGTCGGTGGACCCGGACCCGCGGGCGACGCAGTTCCTGGAGCGGGACCTCGCCGCGCGCGTGGGCGACCTGGGAGGGCAGGGGAGCGTGCGCTGCGTCGCGCGGCTCGCGCTGGGCCGGGCTGGCGACCACCTGATCGAGCTGGCGATGGCCGAGGGCGCGGACCTGATCGTGGTGGGGACGCGCAAGACCACGGGGCTCTCGCGCCTGGTGTCGATCTCGAGCGTGGTGCTGCGGTTCTCGAAGGTCTCGGTGGCCTGCGTCTCGGCCAGCGACGCCCACGCGGTCTCGCCCAACGGCCGGCCACGGCTGCAGCAGGTGCTGGTGGCCACCGACCTGTCGCCCTTCTCGAACCTGGCGGCGCCGTACGCCTACGAGCTGCTCTGCGAGCGCGGCGGCCACGTGCACCTGCTGCACGTGAAGCAGGACGAGACGCCCGACGCGGAGCTGGAGAAGGAGCTGCGCGCGCTGGTCCCGGAGTTCGCGCTGCGCGCGGAGATCGAGACCAGCGTCGAGGTGGTGAAGAGCCGCGACGCTGCCCGGGCCATCTGCGAGGCGGCGGAGCGGCGCGGCGCCGACGTCATCTGCGTGGCCTCGCACGGGCGCTCGGGGGTGCTGCGGGCGGTGCTGGGCTCGGTCGCCGAGGCGGTGCTGCGCCAGACCACGCGGTCGCTGTTCATCGTGCGGCCTCCCAAGGAGTAACGCGGGGCGGGTGGACGTGGACTGGGTGGACT
>CAZAIE010000135.1:0-5090 GCA_964485035.1 uncultured Myxococcaceae bacterium
GATCGGCACCGGCGAGCTGGATCAGGTCGCGCGGGCGGTGGCCGGGCTGCCGTGGCCCGCTGTGCTGGGCGCCATCGCCGCGGTGACGATGACCCTGGGCAACTTCGCGGCCATCGGCCAGACGAACCTCAAGCGGCTGCTGGCCTACAGCTCCATCGCGCACGCCGGCTACCTGCTGATGGGTCTCTCGACGGCGTCGAACCTCGGGAACATGTCGGTCCTGATGTACCTGACCTTCTACCTGCTCATGAACCTGGGCGCGTTCCTGGTGGTGGAGATGGTGGCCCGCTCCACCGGCAGCGAGTCCATCTTCGACTACCGGGGCCTGGGGAAGCGGGCGCCGTTCGCCGCGGTGGCCTTCGCCATCCTGCTGTTCAGCCTCACCGGCCTGCCGCCGCTCGCGGGCTTCGTGGGCAAGTTCTACCTGTTCTATGCGGTGGTGCAGAAGGCGGGGGTGGTGGCTGCGGGAGGCGCGAGCGCGGCCGGCTGGTGGGCGCTGGCGCTCATCGGCGTGCTCAACAGCGCGGTGTCGCTCTACTACTACGCGCGGGTGGTCAAGGCGATGTTCCTCGAGAAGACCGAGCAGTCGCGGCCGCTCGAGTTCCCCGCGACCTACACCACGCTGCTCGCGGGCCTGACCGCGGCGGTCGTCGTCTTCGGCCTCTACTGGGCGCCCATCTCCGAGGCGGCCGCCGAGGCCATCACCTCGATGACGGGCGGGTAGGGCGCTAGCGTCCCGCGCGGGCGCGCAGCCGCTCCAGGTCCTCGCGCGGCATGTCCGCAGTGCCCAGGGCGCGGCCCGGGGCGACCTTGGTGCCGTGGTAGTCACTGCCCGCCGTCGGCACCAGGTCCAGCTCGGCGGCGAGACGGCGCAGGTGCTCGCGCGAGGCCTCGCCGTGGTCGGGGTGCGTCACCTCCAGACCGCAGATGCCCTGGCGCTTGAGGAGCCGCAGCTCGTCGTCGGAGAGCCCGCTGGCGTGCGCGTGGGCCACGGTGGTGGTTCCGCCGGCGCCGCGGACGAGGTCGATGGCCTCCTGCGAGGTCAGCTTGTAGCGCTCGACGTGGGCCGGGCAGCCCTTGCCCAGCCAGAGGTCGAAGGCCTCGCGCACGGTGCGCACGTAGCCCTTCTGGATCATGACCAGCCCGAGGTGCGGCCGGCCCAGGTTCTTGCCTCCGCTGGCGCGGACCACGTCCTCGAAGGCACAGGGCATGCCCAGGGCCTCGAGCCTCTCGAGCATGCGGTGCATGCGCCGCTCCCGCTCTTGCCGCAGGTGCTCGCCGAAGCCCTCGAGGGCGGGGTCGTGCCGGTCCACGAAGTGGCCCAAGAGGTGCGTCTCGTGGCCCTCCACGAACGCAGAGAACTCGATGCCCGGGATGACCTCGATGCCCAGCGCGCGGCCAGCGGCCTCCGCCTCGTCGAGCCCCGCGACGGTGTCGTGGTCGGTGAGGGCGAGGGTGCGGATGCGGAGCGAGGCGGCGCGGCGGAGCAGCTCGGCGGGAGGGAACTCGCCGTCGGAGGCGGCCGAGTGGGAGTGCAGGTCGATCATGAGGCTCCATTCCGACGCAGGGGCGCGACGGCACCGGTGCGTTCTCGACAGCCCGCTCCGAGTTGACCTATGTGAGGGGAGGTCCAGTTGAGAGGAGAGCGATGCAGCACACCCTGAAGATCAGCCGCAAGATCGACTACGGCCTGCGCGCGATGATCTTCCTCGCGTCGGTCCCGCCCGAGCAGGTCGTCCCGTTCCGGGAGATCGCCCGGCGGATGCAGATCCCCGAGGAGTTCGCCGCGAAGATCTTCAAGACCCTCGCGACCAAGGGGCTGGTGAGGTCCACGCGCGGCGTGCACGGCGGCTACTCGCTCGCGCGCCCCACCAACCAGATCAGCTTCCTCGACGTCATCGAGGCGGTCGAGGGTCCGGTGGTCGTGAACCTGTGCCTCGACGGCGGCGACGCCTGCAAGCTCACGCCTTCGTGCACCATGTACGGGGTGTGGAAGGAGGGGCAGGAGCGCATGCTCGAGGTCTACCGGCAGGCCACGCTGGACAAGCTGGTGATGCAGTCGCTGCCTCCCAAGCTGCGCGCCGTCCTTACTGGCGCCAAATGACGAACCGGCGGAGGCGCGACGCCCCCGCCGGTCCGCAACCCCCACGTTCTCCCCGCTACTCCGTGGTCCCAGTCACGGAGTAGACGGCCTTGTTGCTCTTGATGCCCTGTGCGTTCACGACCTCGAGGCGGACGAGGTGCGGGACGGTCATTCCGATGGTCAGGGTCGCCGTGGCTCCGTTCGGCGTCAGCACGGCCGCAGAGTCATTCGAAGCGTCGAGCGTCCAGACGTACTGCTGCACGGGGGCGGTTCCCTTCTTCACGCACTTGCCCTCCGGGTCGAAGTCGTAGGTTTCGGCGAAGCTGCTCTCTCCGTTGAGGACCACCTGTCCGAGGGAGGTCTTCGGGTCGATCTCGATCTGGCAACCAGAGGTCGCGGGACAGGCCTGCTCGCAGGGGCAGCTGCCGCCGGAGAGGGCGCGGACCTCGATGATCGCCGTGGGCTTGGTGTCGCAGGTGGCCTGGGCGCGCAGTTCGAGCATCAGCCCCTCGGGGTAGTTCGGGTCGTTGGAGAGCACGCTCATCGGCGCCGAGAAGGCGCCGCCGTTGTCGTCGCTGAGGAAGTGCACGCAGGCCACGAACGACTCGTCCGCCTTGATGACCGTGTCCTTCACGAAGGGCTTGCTCCCGGTGGGGCAGCGGGCCTCGGCGGCGGTGACCACGTTGAAGGCCTGGCGCGTGTCGGTCACGACCAGGTCCTTCACCGTGAGGTCGAGCTGCTTGTTGTAGGTCGCCTTGTTGGTCACAGTCAGCGCCTTGAAGTGGTCGCTGTGGTCCAGGGCCAGCCCGAAGTCCACGGCGTCCGGCGGGTCGGTCACGAGGAAGGGCGGGGAGCCTCCCTTCAGCTCCGCCTGGGCGGCGCCGCCGTCCGAGTCGACCACCAGGAAGTCCGACTCCTTGATCAGCCCGGGCACGTACTCGACCGAGATGACGTTGGTGAGCTTGCTCATCGCGGGGATCTCCTTGCCCACCGCGGCCGAGGTGTCGCCCAGCTTGAACATGGCATTGCCGTTCTTCAGCGAGACTTTGGAGATGGTCAGCGCCTTGGTGCCCTGGTTGCGCAGCGTGAAGTTGCCGGTGCAGGGGAACTTGCCCGCGCGGAAGTCGCAGCACTGGACGTTCTGGCTGGGGTCGGGGGCGCCGCAGCCCAGGGAGGTCTCCACCACCAGCGATGGCGCGGTGCCTGCCCCGGAGATCTTCGTCGTCACGGTCTGATGATCGGGGTCGTTGGTCTTGAACGTCAGCTCGCCCAGAAGCTCGTCGCTGACCTCCTTGGGCGTGAACCGCACCTTGATGGTCCCGGGCTCGGCGTTGCCACCCAGGACGGTGATGTTGGTGGCCTGGCCCTCGGCGAGCGCGAAGGTGCCCTCGGCCCCGGTCTTGGTGGTGACCACGACGTCGGTCACCGTGAGGGTGGGGCAGCCGCCGTTGCGCAAGGTGACGGTGATCTCCGCGGTGCCGTCCTTCCCGGTGTCGTCGAAGTCCATGTGTGGCGGAGACACCGCGCAGCCGTCGGTGGAGAACCGGGTGTCGCCGGCGCAGGTCATGCTGAAGATGGGCACCGGGTCGAAGCCCTTCACCTCGCCCAGCAGCGTGATCTCCGTCTTGTCCACCTCGGGCGCGGGGCGGTCGCCCTGGATCGTGAGGGTGGCCGAGACCGACCCTGCCTTGGCAGTCGAGGGTGGCTTGAAGGTGATGGGGATCTCCACGGAGTCGCCGGCGGCGATGGTGGTGGGGACCTTGGCGGCGTCCCAGACGAAGACGTCCTTGCCCGCGGCGTCCATCTCGAACTTGGTCAGCGTCGAGGTCGCGAGCCCCGCGTTGCGCAGGGTGATGGACTTGGTGGTGAACTCCACCTTGAACTCGGGCTTGGCCGGAGTCGGACAGGTGGCGGGGTAGCCCAGCGAGGTCTTGTCCACCTCGATCTTCCCGTAGGTCTCCTGCGGCGGTTCGCCAGTGTCACAGCCGTCACAGCCTGCCGCCGCCAGCGCCACCAGGGACGCCCAGAAGAACTTGCGCATTGTGTTGAGACCTCCGCTCGGCCGAAGGGCGACAAGTTACCAGTGGCCTCCCAGGCCGACAACCCGCGTGAACGAGGCCCCACGGCGGGGTTTTGGTCCTGCTAGGATGCCGCGCTTCGCACCGGGAGGGGGCCTTGCTCAAGCGTCTGCTCAACCCCACGCCTTTCAAGCTCGCGCTGTTCATCGGCCTCGTCTTCGCCGCCCTGCACTTCGTGTGGCGCAACCAGCGGCCGCAGGTGCTGCCCTTCACTCTGCTCGACTCCTGGGACGCGAGCGCTCTCGACGCGAAGTTCCGCCAGCGCGGCCGCGTGCCCACCTCGGGCCAGGTGGTCATCGCGGGTGTGGACGAGGCCTCGGTGCAGCGCTACGGCCTGTGGCCCTGGCGCCGCGAGCTGGTGGGCCGGGCGCTCAAGAACCTCAACGACGCTGGCGCCCGCGCGGTCGGCGTCGACATGTGGTTCTCCGACCCCGACCGGCTGTCCCCACACCGGCTGGTGAACAAGCTCATCGACGAGACGCTCCAGCGGCTGCCCCCTCCCGGTCCAGACGGCGACGAGCTGCGGGCGATGCTCGAGGCGAGCCGGGCCGCCGACCCGGACCAGCAGTTCGCCGACCTGCTGCGCGAGGCGCCGCGCGTGGTGCTGGGCGCCTCGGGCCTCAACAGCAAGGACGCCGCCCTCATCCCCGAGGCCGTGCGCCGCGCCGACGAGGAGGCGCTGGAGCGCTTCTCCTCCGACGAGGTCTACGCCGAGGAGGTCGACCCCGACGGGAAGCGGCTGAACGACTGGAGCCCCATCTTCACGGCGAAGGTGAGCGACCTGCGCCGCGTGCGCGCGGTGGACTCGGTGCAGCTCTCCCTCCCGGTGATTACCGCGGCCAGCCGCCAGGTCGGCCTCATCGACTCCGAGCAGGACCCCGACGGACCGATCCGCCGCTACCGGCTCTTCCGCCGCTTCCAGGAGCGGC
>CAZAIE010000135.1:5100-11055 GCA_964485035.1 uncultured Myxococcaceae bacterium
CCTGGCGCTGGCCACCGTCGCCGTGGGGCGCGACGCCAAGGCGGTGGCCTTCCAGTCGCGGGTGCTGCCCGGCACGCTCGACGCCGTGGGCCTCATGGGCCTCGAGAAGGACGCCGAGGGCCGGCTGCGCGTGCCGGTGGACCCGTGGGACGGGACCTTCCTCATCAACTACGCCGGCCCGTTCGACCCGCCCGACGGCAAGCCGCTCTTCCCCATCCTGTCGCTCGCCGACGCGGTCGATGGCACCTTCGACAAGGACCTGGTGAAGGACCGCTACGTCCTGGTCGGCGCCCTCGCGGTGGGGACCTACGACCAGCGCGTGACCCCGTTCGACAAGATGGTGCCCGGGGTCTCTACGCACGCCGCGGTGGTGGACAACATCCTCTCCCGCAACTGGTTCGAGCAGACCGCGGGGACGGCGCTCATCGAGATCCTGCTGCTGCTCCTGGTGGCCGTCGCCTTCGGCCTCGTGGTGCCGCGCTTCGAGGCCTACTACTGGCAGATAGTCTTCATGGGGTTGATGTGCCTGGGGTACCTGGGCCTCGACTATCTGCTCTTCACCCGCCACTGGGTGCTGAGCACGGTGATGCCCATCGCCGAGATGGCGGTGCTCTTCGTGGGCATCCTGGTGCTGAAGCTGGTGGTGACCGACCGCGAGAAGCGGCAGGTGCGCACCGCCTTCCAGCACTACCTGACCCGCTCGGTCATGGAGGAGATGCTCAAGCACCCCGAGAAGCTCAAGCTCGGCGGCGACAAGCGCGACTTGACCGTGCTCTTCAGCGACATCCGCGGCTTCACCACCATCTCCGAGCGGCTGCCGCCCGAGGAGCTGGTGCGCACGCTGAACGAGTACCTCACCCCCATGACCAACATCGTGTTCAAGCATGAGGGCACGCTCGACAAGTACATGGGCGACGCCATCATGGCCATCTGGGGCGCGCCGCTGGGGCAGGAGGACCACGCGCTGCGCGCCTGCGCCGCGGCGGTGGAGATGCTCAAGGGGCTGGAGACGCTGCGGGCGCAGTGGAAGGCGCAGAACCGCCCCGACATCCGCATCGGCATCGGACTCAACTCCGGGCCGATGTCGGTGGGCAACATGGGCTCCACCCAGCACTTCGCGTACACGGTCATGGGCGACAACGTGAACCTGGGCAGCCGGCTCGAGGGCACCAACAAGGCCTACGGCACGGAGATCATCATCAGCGAGTTCACCTACGCCCAGGTGAAGGGCAGGGTGGTGGCCCGCGAGCTTGGCAGCGTCCGCGTCAAGGGCAAGAAGCTCCCGGTGGGCATCTACGAGCTGCGCGGCATGGGCAACCCGTCGCCGGAGGAGGCCGCGGTCATCGCCGACTTCGAGGCCGGCATCGCCGCCTACCGCGCCCGGAACTGGGACGAGGCCGCCACGCGGTTCCACCGGGTCCTCGCGGTCTGGGACGAGGACGGCCCCAGCGCGCACTACCTCGAGGACATCGAGGACAAGCGCAACAACCCGCCCCCCGAGGGGTGGGACGGGGTCTACGAGATGAAGACCAAGTAGGCCGGTTGTTTGACGGTGCCCGAGGGGGATGCTAACCCTTTCGGAAAACCAAGGGGTTGCAAGGTTCCATGGGCGAAGACCAGCTGTTCAGCAAGTTCGGGCGGGAGTTCCCCAAGGGAACCGTGCTCTTCCGCGAGGGAGAGAGCGGCAAGGAGATGTACGTCATCCAGTCCGGGAGCATCGCCATCTCCAAGCAGGTCCGGGATGTGGAGAAGGTCCTGGCCACGCTCGGACCGGGCGAGTTCTTCGGCGAGATGGCCATCATCTCCAACAAGCCGCGCACCGCCACCGCCACGGTCGCCGAGCCGGCCCGCTGTCTGGTCATCGACCCCAAGACCTTCGAGGCGATGGTCCGCGGCAACGCAGAGATCGCCGTCCGCATGATCAAGAAGCTCGCTGACCGGCTGCAGGAGGCCGACGCGCAGATCGAGAACCTGCTGCTGCGCGACGCCAACAGCCGCGTGGTCCACTACCTCGCGCACGCCGCGGAGACGCGCGGCCGCCCAGTGGCAAACGGCGTGAAGATCGACGTGTCGCTGACCACGCTTCCGGGGCTCTTGGGCATCGACACCCAGCAGCTCGACGGGGTGCTGGAGAAGCTCTCGAAGGTGAAGCTCGCGGCGGTGGAGGCCGACGGCGTGGTGGTGCCCGACGCGAAGAAGTTGAGGGAATTCCTGGAGTTCCTGGAGATGAAGGAGAAGTTCGGGGACCTGTAGTCCGTTCCACTTCCGGCGGGGGCCCAGGGCCAGGGCTTTCACCTCCGATCCTGACAAGGGTCCGCCTGCATGAAGCTGCGAGTCCTCGGCTGCCACGGTGGTGAGCTGCCGAAGCACCGCACGACCTGTTTCCTCCTCGACGGGGTGCTGGCTCTCGACGCCGGCGCCCTGACCAGCACCCTCACGCTGGACGAGCTGCTGCAAGTGGACGACGTGGTCGTCTCCCACTCGCACCTCGACCACGTGAAGGACCTGCCGCTGATGGTGGACCTGCTGGTGGGCCGCCGGGACCGGCCGGTGGTGGTGCACGCCTCGGAGGCCTGTGCGCGGACGCTGCACCAGAGCCTCTTCAACAACGAACTCTGGCCCGACTTCACGCGCATCCCCACCCGCGCGAACCCCATCCTCAAGATCGTCCCGTTCAAGACGGGGACGCCCTTCAAGGTCGGCCGCTACCAGGTGCTCGCCGTGCCCGTGTCCCATCCGGTCGAGAGCTGCGGCTTCGTGGTCTACGACGGCAAGGCGTCCCTGGGGATGAGCGGCGACACCGGGCCCACCGACCAGCTCTGGAAGGCCTTCAACTCCGCGAAGAAGCTCCGCGCGGTGCTGCTGGAGACCTCGTTCCCCAACGTGCTGCAGGGGCTCGCGGACATCAGCGGGCACCTCACGCCCAACACGGTGAAGTCGGAGCTGCGCAAGCTCCGTCGCCGCCCCTCGTGCCAGACGCTGCTCTACCACCTGAAGCCGGCCTTCATCCCCCAGCTCGAGAAGGAGCTGAAGGAGTTGAAGGTGGACGCGCGGGTGCTGGAGAACGACGACGTCTTCGAGCTCTAGCGCGGGTTGGACGATGGACTGCCTCTGCTGCGGCACCTGCTGCGTCGCCCCCGACATCGCCGCGTTGGACAAGCCGCTGGGCCAGCGCTGCCCCAGGCTCGGGCCCGACCTGCGTTGCACCGACTACGAGCACCGGCCGCAGGTCTGCCGCTCCTACCGCCCGGACGCGCTCTGCCGGCAGATCCACGCGTCTACGCTCGAGGCTCGCGTCGCGAACTACCTCGGCGTGTTCGGCCTCACCGAGGAGGCCCGGGGCGCCAGCCAGGCCGGCTCGATGCGAGCGGCCCGCAGCTCCCGAACGGGAACCCCATGACCCTCCCCGAAGCGCAGGACTTCCTCGACTCGCTGGCCCACTTCGGGATGCGCTTCGGACTGGAGCGGATGCACCGGCTCCTCGAGGCGCTGGGCCACCCCGAGCGCCGGTTCCGCGTGCTGCACGTCGCGGGCACCAACGGGAAGGGCTCGACCTGCGCGTTCGCGGCGTCGATGCTCCGGGCCCACGGCCTGCGGGTGGGCCTGTACACCTCCCCGCACCTGGTGCGCTTCAACGAACGGATCCAGGTGGACGGCCAGGACATCGGCGACGAGCAGTTGGCAGAAGGGGTGGAGGCGCTGCTGGCCGCGTTTCCCCAGGCCCGCGACCCGGCCGATCCGCTCACCTTCTTCGAGTTCGGCACCGCCCTCGCGCTCTGGCACTTTGCGGGGCAGGGCGTGCAGGTGGCCGTGCTGGAGACCGGCCTCGGCGGCCGGCTCGACGCCACCAACGCCGTCCAGAGCGAGGTCACGGCCATCACGCGGATCAGCCTGGACCACACGGCGGTGCTGGGCCCGACGCTCGAGGCCATCGCCGCCGAGAAAGCCGGGATCTTCAAGTCGGGTGCGCGGGTGGTCCTCGCGCGCCAGCCTGCCGAGGCCCTGCCGGTCCTCGTCCGCGCCGCCGAGACGGTGGGCCAGCCTCCGCTCGTCGCTGGCCGCGACTTCCAGCTCGCTGGCGCCCCGGGGGCGTTCGCGTTCTTTGGTGGAGGACGGACCCTCGACCACCTCTCGCTTGCGCTCGCCGGGCCTCACCAGCGGGAGAACGCCGAGACCGCGATCCAGGCGGCGCTTCTGCTCGAGCCGACCCTCGGCGAAGAGACGGTGCGCCAGGGCCTCGCCCAGACCGTCTGGCCCGGCCGCTTCGAGGTGGTGGACAGGGCTCCGCTCACGATCCTGGATGGCGCGCACAACCCCGACGGCGCCCGGACCCTCGCCGAGTCGCTGCAGGCGCTCTACCCCGGCGTGTTCGTGCACCTCGTCTTCGGCGTCCTCGGGGACAAGGACGTCTCGGGCGTGGCGGCCCGGCTCATGCCGCTGGCAGGGCGCCTCTACCTCGCCTGTCCCAAGAACGAACGCGCGCTGCCCCTCGAGCGCCTGCAGGCGCTGGCGGCGCCCTACTCGGCACGCCACGAGGTGTTTGGGTCCGTCGCGGAGGCACTCCTGGCCGCCCGCGCCGCGTGCCGTCCGGGGGAGCTCGTGCTCGTCGCGGGCTCGCTCTATGTGGTGGGGGAAGCCAAGGCCTTGTGGGCCTGTCCTGGCAAGCTGCCGTAATCAGGGCGCAATTCCGGTGGCTGAGAAATTGCGGGTCTGTGGGCGCGTGCTACCCTCTGCTACAGCTCTATTGCCAGGAGTCTCGCATGGCGCGCAGGACCCTCTTCATCGCCCTCGTCGCGGCGTACGCCACCGCCGCCTGGGCCCAGCCCACCGCCCTCAACGTCGTCAGCGCGGTCAAGGTGCGGACCGAAGGTGGCGTTGCCCTCGAGATCGTGGGGACGCAGAAGCCGAACTTCACCACCTTCTCCATGGCCGACCCGCCGCGGCTGGTCGTCGACCTGTCGGAGGCGGTGTTCAAGGGCGTGCCGTCCGAGCAGAAGGCGACCGGGGCCATCGTGCAGGTGAAGACGGCCTCATACGGCTCCGACCAGTCGGCCATCGCCCGCGTGGTCATTACCTTCGCGAAGGAGACCGAGACCGAGGTCGAGGCCTCGGACACGACGCTCGTGGTCCGGGTCGCCGGCAGCGCTCCGACCATCGCCCAGGCGGACGGACCGAAGGTCGCCTCGGCCACCCCGTCCGACGAGGCCGCGCGGGCCGCGCTCGAGGAGCGGCGCAAGCAGGAGGAGGCGACGCGGGCTGCCGAGGAGGAGAAGCGCCGCCTGGCCGAGGAGGAGAAGGCGCGAAAGCTTTCCGAGAAGAAGGCGGCCGAGGAGGCGGCGCGGGTCGCCGCCGCGGAGAGGAAGGCGGCCGAGGAGGAGGAGAAGGCGCGAAGGCTCGCGGAGAAGAAGGCGGCCGAGGAGGCGGCACGGGTCTCCGCCGCGGAGAAGAAGGCGGCCGAAGAGGAGGCGCGGGTGCGCAAGGCCGCCGAGAAGAAGGCGGCCGAAGAGGCAGCTCGTGTGGCGGCGGAGGAGCAGCGCCGGGTCGAGGAGGAGGAGCGGGCGCGCAAGGTGGCCGAGAAGAAGGCGGCTGAAGAAGCTGCGCGGGTCGCCGCCGCCGAGAAGCGCCGGGCCGAGGAGGAGGAGAAGGCGCGCAAGCTCTCCGAGAGGAAGGCGGCCGAGGAGGCGGCGCGGGCCGCGGCGGAGGAGAAGCGCCGCACAGCGGAAGAGGAGAAGACCCGCAAGCTCGCCGAGAAGCGGGCGGCCGAGGAGGCCGACCGCGCGCGCCGGCTGGCCGAGAAGAAGGCGGCGGAGGAGGCAGCGCGGGTCGCGGCCGCCGAGAGGCAGCGGACCCTCGAGGAGGAGAAGGCCCGGCGGCTCGCCGAGAAGCGGGCTGCGGAAGAGGCGGAGCGCGAGGCGGCCCGGGCGGCGGCGGAGGAGAAGCGACGTTCCGTCGAGG
>CAZAIE010000136.1:0-1627 GCA_964485035.1 uncultured Myxococcaceae bacterium
GAGCGCGAGCTGGCCGCAGGCCGCGTCGATCTCCCCCCCCCGCGAGCTGCGCACGAGGCAGCGGATGCCGGCCGCGTGGACGAGCGCCTGGAAGGCGAGCACCCGCTCCGGCCGCGCGCTCTCGAAGAGGCTGCCCGCGTGGGCGTTGAAGGGGATGAGGTTCAGGCGCGCGTTCACGCCCTGGAGCAGCGCCACCACGCGGCGGGCGTCGTCGTCGGAGTCGTTGAAGCCGTGGAGGAGCACGTACTCCACGAAGAACATCCGCTGCGGGTGCTGGCGCAAGAGCCCCAGCAGCTCGGCGAGGGGCCAGAGCCGGGTCTGCGGCATCAGCCGCTCGCGCTGTTCGTCGGTGCTGGCGTTGAGCGAGAGCGCCAGGTGCGCCGGGCACTCGGCGAGGAAGCGGCGCATCGCGGGGAGCACGCCGGAGGTGGAGACGGTCAGGTGGCTCGCTGCGAGCTGCGGCTCCGGCTGCTGGGTGAGCACGCCCACCGCCCGCAGCACCTCGTCGAGGTTGTCGAGGGGCTCGCCCATGCCCATGAAGACCACGTTGCGCAGCGGCGCGCCCTCCGGGGCGTCCTCCCGGGCGAGCAGGTACTGCGCGACGATCTCGCCGGCCGAGAGGCCGCGATCGAACGACAGCCGGGCGGTCGCGCAGAAGGCGCAGTCCCGGGTGCAGCCGGACTGGCTGGAGACGCACAGCGTGCTGCGGCCCTCGGCGGGGATGAGCACCGACTCGAAGCGCGCCCCCTCGGCCTCGAAGGCGTACTTCACCGTGCCGTCCGCCGAGGCCTGGCGCGCCACGAGGCGGGGCAGCTCCAGCGAGCAGGCGTCGCGGACCCGGGCCCACGCCTCGGGCGAGACGCCGGGGATGCGCTCGGGCAGCCGGGCGGGGAGCGGGCGCGTCTGGTAGAGCCAGCGCACCGCGGCGAGCGCGCGCGAGCGGCTGGCCAGCAGGCTGGTCAGCTCGTCCACGGTCTTCCCGAGGATGAGTTCGCGCTTCGGCTCCATCCACGCTCCCGCCCGACCCGACCCGGGCGGGCGGGAAGATAGCGTCAGAGCCCCCGCCGGGCGAGCGTGGCGGCCGGGTCAGCGCACCGGCGCCACCCAGACCCGGAAGTCCCTCACCGTCGCCCCGTCGTCGAGCGTGACGTCGAGCGCGAGCTCCAGCCCGCCCTCGTCGTTCCCGCGCACGGTGACGGACCCGGCGGTGGCGCAGGCGACGACCTCGGGCCGGCCGTCCCGCCAGTCCAGGAAGACCAGGCGGCCGCTCCCGAGACCCACCGTGGAGAGGGGTCGGCACCCACCGGCGTCCGCCTCCCCGACCGGGATGCGGCCGGCGCCGGCCTGCTCCAGCGAGGAGGGCCACGCCGCGAGCAGCGACCACCCCCGCCACTCGCCCTGGACGTCCGAGCGCAGGCGCGCCTCCACCTCCGGCGCGTCCATCGAGGACAGCTCCGCGAGGTGCACCCCACCCGAGACCACGTGGCCCGTGCCGAACTTCGTGCGCTCGAAGAAGGACTTCAGCTTCTGCGCCGCCGTCAGCGTCGGGTCACCGGCGCCCACGGGGATGGCGCGGCCGTCGCCCAGGAAGGCCCGCCCCGGGTGCGCGAGCGGGGTCGGCCCGTCG
>CAZAIE010000136.1:1637-11044 GCA_964485035.1 uncultured Myxococcaceae bacterium
GGTGTGGAAGGCGGTGGGGCTGCCGCTGGGCGCCGGCGGCAGCCCCACCGCCTTCCACACCAGCGCCCCGCTCGCCGTCTCGTACATCGCCAGCCCGTCGCGGTAGGTCAGGGCGAGCACGAAGGCGCCGTCCGCGCTCACGGCCATCGGCGTCTTCGCCACGCCCTCGACGGCGATCGGGGCAGTCCGGCCGCTGGCCTTGTCGTAGCGGTAGAGCCTGCGGACGCGGTCTGCGCCCAGCCGGTTGAGCACCACGGCCCCGGTGCCCGTCCGGACACCGACGAACGGTGCGGTGCGGGAGGTGCACCAGTCGTCCTTCAGGAGCTCCTCGTCCCGCCCCGTCGCCCGGTCGAGGCGACGCCAGGAGCCAGGGTTGGCCGAGTCGCAGTCGGGCAGCGAGACGGTGTCGGTCGCCCGGAACATCACCGTCTTGCCCTTGCGGTAGTAGTAGACGCCCTCCGCGTCCACGAGGACGTCCCCCTCGGCCCCCTTGAGCTTGCCGCGCACGCGGGTGCGCTCCGAGGGCGCCGCCTGGACGGCTCGACCGGGGCCGTCGAACGCGAGCTGCCAGCGCGGGTCGGGTCGGGGGTTTCGGCTCTCGCCCGAGAGGACCAGCTGGAAGTACAGCAGCTTGCCATCGGGGCTGAACTCCTCCAGGTACTGCCCCCTGACCTTCCCGTCGGTCCACCAGGCTCCGGGCGCCCCCAGCGACGTCCCGGTCACGCCGCGCGCGTCTCCCAGGACGAAGACGTTGCCACCCGCCTTGGGCGGCACCGCGAGCGCCTTGCCGTCCACCAGGTACTCCGCGCGCTCGGTCGAGCCGCGCTCCGACACCGAGATGCCGACGGCCCAGCGACCAGACGGCTCGTGGGTCGCGAGCGACGTGAACGAGCACGGCAGGGTCTCGGCCCGCTCGTCGTAGGGCGGGACGATGAGCTTGTAGTGGCGGCGGACCTCGCACGAGAGGAGCACCTGCCGCGCCCCGCTCCCGTCGAAGCGCAACACCTGACCCGCCCTCGCGGCGATCACGCCGGTGGGCGCGGCCCTCGCCTCCGTGGAGGGCGTGGGCGCTGCAGCCAGGGCAACGGCGAGGAGGGCGAGCGGTGCCGGAAAGGACATGCCGCTCAGACTGCCAGTGGGGCAGACGGATTCAAGGGCCGGGTCAGAGCACGCGCCGGGCGAGCGGCAGGCGGCGCGTCCCCTCCGCGAGCAGGAAGGCGAGCGGAACCGACAGCCCCACCACCACCGCGTACTTCAGCCACGGGTCGAGGGCCGCGGTCCGCAGCAGCCAGCCCAGCCCCAGCACCGGCAGGTAGTGCAAGAGGTAGATCCCGTAGGCCGCCGGTTGCAGGCGCCGCTCCACGCGCAGCGACCGGACCGCGCGCAGGCCGTCGCCCGCGACGAGAACCACGCTCACCGCGAGGCCGGCGTGGAGCACGCCGTCGAGGACCAGGCTCCAGGGCGTCGGCGCGAAGCGGTACTCGGACTGCAGCAGCAGGTAGGCGGGGAGCAGGAGCAGTCCGAGGGCCAGCCCCCGCCTGGCGCGCGCGACATCCGGAGACGCGCGGAACCAGCCCCCGAACCCCGCCCAGAGCCCAACTGCGTAGAAGCCCACGTTCACCGCCACCCGCGATGGCTGCACGTTGAGCCAGAGCAGGTCGAACCAGGCCTGGTCCGCAAAGACCTGGAGCGAGAGCCCCTTCCCCAGGCCAATCACCAGGGCCGTGGCCACGAGCGCCGCCGTCGACGGAGGCCGAGCCGGCGCCTCGCACGCGCGCCCGAAGGCGCCCGGCCGCAGCCACCGCGCCGCGACCGCGCTGGCCGAGAGCAGGAAGAGGTACGGCAGATACCAGAGGTGGGTCTGGTTGAGGTTCCACCCCCAGAAGTCCAGCCAGGCCTCGGCAAACCCGAGCCCGGGCTCGTCGCGCAGCCGCCGCAGCCACACCGCGAACGGGGAGATCGTCGCGAGGGCGGCGAGGAACGGCGGCAGCAGCCGGAGCGCCCGGGCGCGCAGGAACGCAGCTGGGCTGGAGCGCGCGAGCGCCCAGGCGCCGACGCACCCGGAGACGAAGAACAGCGCGGGCATGCAGAGGGCCTCGAAGACCAGGCCCAGCCCGTCGAAGACGATGGAGCGCCGCGCGTCGAGCACGTACCACGCGGGAGCGTGGGCCATGTACGGCACCACCGCGTGCGCCGCCACGATGGCGAGCACCGCGAGCGTCCGCAGGCGGTCGAGGTGCGGCTCGCGGGCAGGGGTCGCGTCCAAGGCGCGTCCACTCCTACCAAATGCCGAGGCCACCCGCCGGGTTGGCAGATGGCCTCGCGCTCACCGATCGATCGACGACGACTAGGACTTGCGCGGCTCGGTCTTGAGGAAGTCCTTGAGCAGCGCCCGCCACTTCTCCTCGGGCACCGAGTCCACCGAGTGCAGGGAGACCTCACCGCCGTCCGCCGCCGCCAGCCCCAGCTCGCGCTCCGCGAACCCGAGCAGCCGCGACGCCTCCTGGTCCATCCACGCCTTGGCCGCGGGCCCGCGCGGCAGCGCGCTCAGCGCCTCCCGCGGGGTCTCGAACTCCACCAGCCAGCCCGAGGCGCCGTGGAGCTGCGCACTGGTCTGGGCGTTGCGGTTCAGGGCGATGACCTTCCCTCCGACCGGCGCGGGGATGGCCACCTGCAGCGCCCCGAGCTGCAGGGTCGCGAGCGGCTCGCCAGCGGCGACGGCGCCCTCGTGCGCCTGCACCCCGGTGATGCCCGGGAGCAGCCGCAGCGCGAGGTCGTCGAGGCCCACGCGCACGCGCCCGCCGTCCTCGCGAAGCCAGATGTGGGACGAGGCGTAGGCCGCCTCGGGGTCGAACGCCAGCCAGGCCGGCTTCTGGGTCTGCACTGGCTTCGCCGCGAAGAGCCTCATCGCCAGCGCCGCGAGGCCGAGCACCACCGCGAACGCGAGCGGAATGGCGAGGATCAAGCCCAACCGCCCCACCATGCCGACCAGGAATCCGAGGATCGCATCCATGACTGCACTCCTTCCTGCTGCTGCCTACGTTACTCCGTGGCGTGACACCTGTCGCACTCGTCGAGCCCGAAGGCCCGCTCGCCCTCGTGGCACCCTCCGCAGAGCTCCCCGCGCTTCATCACCTTGTGGCTCAGCTCCGGCTTCCTGGCCCCCTTCTTCATGGGCCACATCTTGGGGGTGTGGCACCCGGTGCAATCCGGCGCCTTGGGCGAGACATGGGTCCCGTGCCGGAACATGACCTGCCCGGGGCTGCGGTCCGACTTCGGCAGCGCCGAGTCCTTGGGGAGGTTGGGCAGGTCGGACGCTACCGCCACGCCGCCCACGCAGACCGCGAGCCCGACCAGGAACGTCAACAGCGCCTTTCGATTCATCGTCGTGCCCTCAGGTCAGGAAGTGCTTGCGCGCAATGGCCACCCACCCCGCCGGGTCGATCCCCTGGGCGAGCCCGTCCACGGGCGTCCCGCCGTCCTGCATCACCGTGCCCAGCTCGGGGGAGAGACGAGCCCGCAGCTCGTCCCACGCCGCCTCCACGTGCCGACGGGCTGCGGCGAGCCCCAGCAGGTTCTTGGCGTTGGCCTCCGGCCTCACCGGCTCGACCTTCAGCAGCCAGCCCTCGCCGTACGGGTCGGCCTTGAGCGCCGCGGGCGAGGCGAGCACCCTCTCGTTCACCGCCACCACCTTCCCGTCGAGCGGCGAGAGCATGTCCACCGTCTTGCCGTCGACGACCAGGGACCACGCCTTCTCGCCCTGGCCGACGCTCGCGCCCACAGCCGGGAGCTGGATGGCCTGGATGGGCCCGACCAGCTTGTGGGCGAACTCGGAGACCCCCACCAGGGCGGTCCCGTTCACGAGGCTCGCCCAGGCGTGGCCGGGGTGGAGCAGCAGCGGCTCGGGGAGCTGGAAGCCGGTCGCCGACGCGGGCACCGCCACGGGGACCCGCGCCGCCGCGCGACCGCCGTTCAGGAAGCGCCAGAAGGGGACGAAGAGCGCCAGGAAGGTGAGGGCGATGGCGTACTCGACCAGCTTGATGGAGTAGGTGTCGAGGAAGTCGTGGCTCATGGTCGGCCTCTCAGTGGGCGCTGTCCTGGAACCTCGGGTGGGGCCGCAGCACCGGCATGCGGTTGACGATCCAGCGGAAGACCAGGACGCCGACGGTGAGGAGGGTCAGGGAGATGACCACCTCCATCCAGTGCGGCACATAGCGGTCGGGCTGGTCCCAGCGGAAGGCGACGAAGGCCACGTTGAAGCGGTACAGCACCACCCCCAGCACCGTCAGCGCCGCCGCGAACCGCACCAGCCCCACGCGGCGCCCCCGGACCCCGAAGGTGAAGAGCGCGCAGGGCAGGAGCACGAAGCCCAGGATCTCCACCAGGAACCAGGCGCCCCACGGCGTCGCCAGCATCCCGAAGCCCTGCGCGTCGGCCACCCCGAGGAGCCGGGCGAAGAAGTACGCGAAGAGCACCACCGCGCCGGCCTTGCCCAGGCCCAGCGTCAGCCCGTCCACGTCCACGCGCTGGCCCTCGACCTGCGAGTGGAAGGCGCGGTGCGAGAGCGCCGACTCGACGATGACCATCGAGACGCCCGCGGCGATGCTGGAGACGAAGAAGAAGATGGGGATGAACGGCGAGTACCAGAGCGGGTGCAGCTTGCCCTTGGCCATGAGGAACAGGGACCCGAGCGAGCTCTGGTGAAGCGTGGAGAGCACCACCCCGAAGACGGTGAGCGCCAGCGCCATCCGCACCGCCCACGCCCGCGCCCGCTTCATGCCCAGCCACTCGAAGACCGCCGGGCTGAACTCCAGCGCGAGCACGGTGGCGTAGAGCGCCACGCACCAAGCCACCTCGAACATCACCGAGGTGAGCCCGAAGCTGTAGACCATGGGCACCGGCAGGTTCCACGGCTTGCCCAGGTCCACCAGCAGCCCGATGACCACGAAGAGGTAGCCCAAGAAGCCGGTGAGGATGGCCGGCCTCACCACCGGGCGGTACCGCTCGAGCCCGAAGATGTAGACCGCGCAGGCCAGCGTGTAGCCGCCCGCCGCCAGCGCCACCCCGCTCGCCACGTCCAGACCGATCCAGATGCCCCAGGGGTTGGTCTGCGAGAGGTTGGAGACCGCGCCGATGCCGGCCCAGAACCGGTAGACGATGAGCGGCAGGCCCACCGCGAGGATCAGCCCGGCGACGGCGTTGAACGGGGTCAGGAGGCCGCGGGCGTACTCCTTCAGGGACTTGCCCATGAAGAGCTTGTCGGCGAGCCAGGCGCCTCGGCCAAGAGTCGCGCTAGTCATGGCCGCCCTCGCTTCCGACCGGGGCGGTCGCGGGCTGGGTCCCGCGGGAGCGGGCGAACGTGTAGAGGCCCATCAGGAGCGGCGGCCAGAGCGTCATCACGAAGGGGACGATGCCCAGGGCACCCTTGGTGAACTCCGGGTAGCCCACCGTGCCCAGGCCCTGCTTGAGCCCGAGGCTCTCGAAGGGGACGTCGCTCAGGTACAGAACGCTCGTCCCGCCCACCTCGTGCTCGCCATAGACGTGGCGCACGTAGCGGTCGGGGCTCTGGTAGACGCGCTGCTTGG
Source organism: uncultured Myxococcaceae bacterium (assembly GCA_964485035.1). Classification (GTDB taxonomy): domain Bacteria; phylum Myxococcota; class Myxococcia; order Myxococcales; family UBA5297; genus CAZAIE01. The sequence continues at coordinate 7,223 of CAZAIE010000136.1, forward strand.
CCTCGTCGAGCAGGTCCTCCCGCTTGCCGAACTTCAGCGCCCCGGAGGGGCAGACACCGGCGCACGCCGGCCCGTCGGCCTGGCCCCAGCAGAGGTGGCACTTGCGGATGGTGGGGACGCTCTTCTCGTACTCGAACCGGGGGATCTCGAAGGGGCAGGCCATCATGCAGTAGCGGCAGCCGAGGCAGCGGTCCGCGTGGTAGACGACCGGTCCCTCGGGCGTCTTGTCGAGCGCGCGGGCGAGGCAGGCCGAGGCGCACGCCGGCTCGACGCAGTGCATGCACGACAGCTTCGCGAAGCGCGGCGAGCCGTCCTTCGCCCGCTCCGTCGACCGGTTGACCACCGTGTACGACTCGGTGCCCGGGGTGCGGCGCGCGTCGAAGACCGTGGGGTCGCCGGCGCGCTCGGGGTGCGCAAGCCCGTTGCGCTCGCTGCAGGCCACCTCGCAGCCGCGGCAGCCCACGCAGCGGGTAGTGTCGACCAGCATCCCACTGGCCTTCGACGAGTCGCCGCTCGCGAGCGCGGAGCTGGGGACCGCGGCGGTCGCGGTTGCGACCCCGACCAGCTTCAGGAAACCTCTGCGGCTCACCTTCATCGGGCAAGACTCCACTCGCTCGGGGGGCGCGCACGCGCTCCCTTCCCACGATCCGGGGTGTGTTCGGGCTCGGCTGTCGCCTACCGGCTAGGGTCGCTTCTCCCCTTCCTTCAGGTCCTCTTCACCCGAGGCGCGGCGCAACCGCGCCATGGCCTCGAGGAACAATGGGCACTTCGAGAAGTCGCCCTGCCCGCACGGCCCGGAAGGGACGAGCCGGTTGACAGGGAGAGGCTTCTTGCACGCGCAGGCATCGCAGAAAGCCATCACGACTTCCTTGAAGAATGGGCATGCAGAGTTCACGTGAGTGCTCCATCGCAAGTTCCGGGCCACGCTCGCATCAGAGTGAAGCCCGGGGGACGCGACCAACCGACTGCCGACAAATCCAACGACCCGAAAGTGAAGACCGGGCCCCACCAGAGGAGAGCGCCTGCTCGACGACCGTTGTGGGGTTTCTCGGCGGGGTGTCGAAAATCTCGGCGGTCCCGCCGACCACAACGCGGCAAGCCCTAGCCGTCGCCCTCGTCCTCGGCCTTCCTCAGGTCGTACTTCTTGATCTTGTTGTAGAGGGTGGCGCGGTCGATGCCGAGGGTGCGGGCGGCCTGGGAGACGTTGCCGCCGAGCTGCTGGAGGACGAAGGCGATGTGCCGCCGCTCGACCTCCTCCAGCGTCGCCAGCGGTGCGTCGGCCGCCTGCACCTCCACCGGCGCGGCGAGCCCCAGGTTCACCGCCTGGATCACGCTGGAGGTGGCGACCACGGCCCCACGCTCGAGGACGTTGCGCAGCTCGCGGATGTTTCCCGGCCAGGCGTGGGCCATGAGCAGCCCCATCGCCTCGCCGCTGACGCCCTCGAGCTTCTTCTGCAGGGTGATGGCGAGCTGCTCCAGGAAGTGGTCGACCAGGAGCGGCAGGTCCTCGCGGCGCTCGCGCAGCGGCGGGAGGGTGATGGGGATGACGTTGAGCCGGTAGAAGAGGTCCTCGCGGAACGAGCCGTCGGAGACGGCCTTCTTCAGGTCGCGGTTGGTGGCGGCGACGATGCGCACGTCCACCTCCACCGACTCGGTGCCGCCCAGCCGGTGGAAGCGCCGGTCCTCGAGGACGCGCAGGAGGTCGAGCTGCAGCTTGGGGCCGATGTCGCCCACCTCGTCGAGGAAGAGCGTCCCGCCGTGCGCGGCCTCGAACTTGCCCACCCGGCGCGAGGAGGCGCCGGTGAACGCTCCCTTCTCGTGGCCGAACAGCTCGCTCTCCAGCAGGCTCTCGGTGAGCGCGGCGCAGCTCACCGCCACGAACGGCCCCTTCTGGCGCGGGCTCTCGGCGTGGACCGCCCGGGCCAGCACCTCCTTGCCGGTGCCGCTCTCGCCCAGCACCAGCACCGTGGAGGCGCTCTTCGCCGCGGCGCGGGCCAGCTCGAAGATGGACTGCATCGCCGGGCTCTTGCTGAGCAGGTCGTGGAAGCGCCAGCCCCGGCGCAGCACCTTGCGCAGCACCTCGTTCTCGCGCACCAGCGCCTGCTGCGCGGCGATCTTCTCGACCATCAGCGAGAGCTCTTCGGGGTCGAAGGGCTTCACCAGGTAGTCGAAGGCGCCCTCCTTCATCGCCTGCACCGCGGTGTCCACGGTGGCGAAGGCGGTCATGATCACCACGGTGACGTCCGGCTGCACCCGCTTCGCCTCGGCGAGCAGCTGCAGCCCGTCCATGCCCCCGGGCATCTTCAGGTCGGTGATGAGGATGGCCCGGCGCTCGGCGGCGAGCTTCTCCACCGCGGTGCGGCCGTCCTCGGCGACGTCGAGGGAGTAGCCGTCCTTGGCCAGCCACCCCGAGAGCGACTCGCGGACGATCTCCTCGTCGTCGACCACCAGGATCTTGATTCGCTCCCTGTTCATGGCGCTCCGCCCATTCTGGACCGCAAGTCCCTGAGGCGCACCCGGCAGTCCCCGCAGAGGCTGCCGCTCTTCTGGTCCACGTCCACCACGCTCGAGGACCTCCCCATCACGCAGCGCGGGGTGTCGCAGTGCCGCAGCCCGTAGGCGTGGCCCAGCTCGTGGGCGCACTCCTTGGCGAGCCGCGTGCGCAGCACCTCGTGCGCGCGCGGGACGCCGGCGGGGGGCAGCAGCCGCGCCAGCGACGCCACCGCCGCGCGCCCGCCCAGCTGCGCCTCGCCGAAGACGAACGTGAGGATGGGAATGAAGAGGTCGCTCGCGGTCACCCCCAGCACGCGCCGGCCCGAGGCCTCGCCCTCGGGGTCCGACGCCGCGAGCCAGCCAAGCAGCCGCCCCGAGAGGTGTTGGCCGCGCCGGGGGTCGAAGGCGTCCTGCGGCGCGCCCGGGTGGGCCGCGAGCAGCACGGGCTCGCGGAAGACGTCGGCGAGGTGGTCGCGGGCGTGCACCATCAGGTCCTCGTCCATCGGCCCGTCGTCGATCCACCAGAGCAGGATGGCCACGACGTCATCCGCGGGCCTCCGCCGGCGCCACGCGGGGCAGGCGGATGGTCATGGTGGTCCCCTGCCCCGGCTCGCTCTTCACGTCCAGCTTCCCCCCGTGCCGCTGCACGATGCCGAAGACCACCGAGAGCCCCAGCCCGGTCCCCTTCTCCTTGGTGGTGAAGAAGGGGTCGAAGATCTTGGCGAGGATCTCCTGGGGGATGCCCGGGCCGTTGTCCGTGACCTCCACCTCCACCCCGCCGTCGGCTGCCCGGGTGGCGACCTTGATCGCCCCGCCCTTGGGCATCGCCTCGGTGGCGTTGAGCACCACGTTGAGGACCGCCTGGCGGATCTGACCGAGATCGGCCTCGACCACGAGCCCCGGGCCGAGCTCCTTCTCCAGCTTCACGCCCTGGATGGCCATCTGGTTGCCGGCGACCGAGAGCGCCTCCTCGACCGCGGCGTTGACGTCGATCTCCTTGAGCGCGAGCGGCCGCTGCCTCGCGAACTCGAGCAGGTTGCGGACGATGGCGCTGCAGCGCTCGGTCTCGCGCTGGACCATGCGCAGCTGCTTCAGGCTCGACTCCCGGCCGGGCCCCTGCGGCGTGTCCCCGGCGGTGCGGATGAGGAGCTTGGAGATGGTGAGGATGCCCATGAGCGGGTTGTTGATCTCGTGGGCGATGGACGCCGAGAGCTTGCCCAGCGAGGACATCTTCTCGCTCTGGACGAGCTGGGCCTGGGCCTGCTTCAGGGCCGCGGTGCGCTCCTCCACCTGCTTCTCGAGCGAGCCCATCAGCGCGGCCAGCTCGGC
>CAZAIE010000137.1:0-6195 GCA_964485035.1 uncultured Myxococcaceae bacterium
GGGGATGCCGGTGAGGCTGTTCTTGAAGGTCTGCTCGAAGCCCAGGAACTTGAGCACGCCCAGGGTCACCGAGCTGTGGAAGCGCAGGCCGCCCTTGTAGGGGCCGATGGCGCTGTTGAACTGCACGCGGTAGCCGCGGTTGACCTGGACGTTGCCCTTGTCGTCGACCCAGGGCACCCGGAACATGAGCACGCGCTCCGGCTCGGCCATGCGCTCGAGGATCTTGGCCTGCTTGTAGGCGGGGTTCGACTCCACCAGGGGCATGACCGACTCGACGACCTCGCGGACGGCCTGGTGGAACTGGGGCTCGGAGGGGTTCTTCGCGATCAGGTCTGCCATGAAAGCATCGACTGCCTTGTTCATCGAAGTCTCCAGGGTTGTAGCTGCGTGGACCGACGGGAAAAGGGAACCGGGGGCGCTCCCTCCTGCGTCCTGCGTCGAATCGACCTGCCCGAGCGGCCTCCGGTGGGAGGGAAGAACGGTCTCGAAACAGCCTGGGCGTTGTACCGCTCCCGGACGCACTCTGTCAATCCTCGGACAGCCCGTCCCTGAGCGTCAGCAACATGCCGGAAAAACTGGACAAACAAGCGAGCGTCCCGACCCATCCAGACGCACTCGTGAGCACCTGAACGAGGCGGGCCCGCCGCCCACGAGGGATCGACGGGCCCGCTACGAATCAGCCGTGGCGTTCAGGGCTGGGTGCAGAAGAAGCCGATGCACTCCAGGCCCGAGCACTCGGAGTCGAGGCAGCACTCGCCCACCCGGCAGGTGCCGTTGCAGCAGACCTCGGTGGGGCCGCAGTCGCCGTGCTGGCTGCAGGGCGTGCAGTAGCCGGAGACGCAGGCCTGGCCGACGCACTCGGAGTTGGTGCAGCAGTCGCCAGCCTTGCACTGCCCATCGCAGCAGAGCTGGCCGCCGGGGCACTCCTCCGCCGTCGTGCACGGCCCGCAGGCGTGGCCCAGGCAGAGCTGGCCGGGCGAGCAGTCGGCGGTGGCGCAGCAGTCGCCCACGTAGCAGGCGCCGCTGCCGCTCCCGTCGTCGCAGCAGCGCTGGCCGGGGCCGCACTGGGCGTCGTTGGCGCAGGCGCGGCAGGAGTTGCCGCTGCAGACCCCGCCCGCGGCGCAGTCGACGTTCGAGCAGCACTCGCCGGAGACGCAGCGCGAGCCGCAGCACTTGGCGTTGGGGCCGCACTCGGAGTCGAAGAAGCAGTCGGCGCACTGGCCCTCGACGCAGATGCGCCCGCCGCACTGCGCGTCGCTGCAGCAGACCACCGCGAGGCACTGGCCCCCGCAGCAGCGCGAGCCCACGTTGCACTCCAGGTCGGTGAGGCAGGCGCGGCAGGCGCCGGCGCTGCAGATCTGCCCGGCGGTGCAGTCCGAGTCCTGGCAGCAGGTGGTCTTGGTGCACGCCCCGCCGCAGCACTTGAAGCCGGGAGCGGCGCAGTCGCCGTCGAGGAGGCAGGCGCCGCAGATGTGGTCGCTCATGCAGGCCTGGCCGCCGGCGCAGTCGGCGGCGGAGCAGCAGTTGCCCTTGAGGCAGCCTCCGCCGCAGCAGACCGAGTCGGCGGCGCAGTCGCCGTTCTTGGTGCAGGCCTGGCAGCTGTGGTTGCGGCAGGGGTCGCCGCCGCAGTCGGCGGCGGAGCAGCAGTTGCCCTGGGCGCAGATGCCGTTGCAGCAGACGCTGTCCGCTCCGCACTGGGCCCCGTCGACGCAGGCGGTGCAGGAGTTGTTGACACAGAGCTGGCCGGCGCAGTCGGGGGACGGCCCGGTCTTGTTGCAGCAGGTGCCGTCGTAGCAGGCGCCGCCGCAGCACTTGCGCCCGGGGCCGCACTGGGCGTCGTTGGCGCAGGCGGTGCACTTGCCGCCCGCGCAGACCTTGTCCGCGTCGCAGTCGGAGTTCTCGCAGCAGGAGCCGGGGACGCAGAGCGAGTTGCAGCAGGCCATGCCGGTGCTGCACTCCGAGCTGTTGCTGCACTGGGTGCAGGCCCCGTCGATGCAGACCTTGCCGCCGGTGCAGTCCCCGTTGGTGCAGCAGGAGCCGGCCCGGCAGCCGCCGCTGCAGCAGACGCTGTCGGCGCCGCACTCCGTGTTCGTCTTGCAGGGAGTGCAGCTACCAGCGACGCAGGGCTTGTTGTCCGGACAGTCGGCCGAGGTGCAGCACACCCCGGCGAGGCAGCGGCCGTTGCAGCACTTCTTGCCGGCGCCGCACTCGGCGTCGGAGCCGCAGTCCACGCAGAGGTGCTGGTCGCACAGCCGCGCGCCTCCCGCGCAGTCGGCGTGCTGGCAGCACTCGCCAGAGACGCAGGCCCCGGCGCAGCACTTCGAGCCCGCGCCGCACTCGGAGTCGGCCTTGCAGGCGCCACAGGTGTAGTTCGCGCAGACCTGGCCCGGGGTGGTGCAGTCGCTGGTCGAGCAGCAGTCCCCGGTCACGCAGGTGCCGTTGCAGCACTGGCCGCCCAGCCCGCACTCCGTGGAGTCGTTGCACGAGACACAGACCGCGGTGGCGCCGGTCTTGTCGCAGAGCTTGCCCTTGCAGTCGGCGGTGGTGCAGCAGACGCCCGCCTGGCACTTGCCGGAGCAGCACTTGGCGTTCCCGCCGCAGTCGCCGTCGAGCTTGCAGGCCTGGCACTTGCCGCCCAGGCAGGCCTGGCCGCCGGTGCAGTCGGCGTTGGCGCAGCAGGTGACCCCGGTCTTGCAGACCCCGCCGCAGCAGCGGTTGCCGGTGCCGCACTGCGAGCTCATGGTGCAGGCCACGCACTTGTTGGTGTTGGTGTTGCAGAACTTGCCCCCGGTGCAGTCGGAGTCGGCGCAGCACTCCGCCTTGTCCTTGCAGGCGCCCTTGCAGCAGAGCGCGCCCGCGGGGCACTCGGAGGTCTCGGCGCAGGTGGTGCAACTGTGCTCCCGGCAGAGGTACTGGCCGCAGTCCTCGTCGCCGCAGCACTCACCGTTGAAGCAGGCGCCGAAGCAGCACTTGACCCCGCCGTAGCCGCAGTCGCCGTCCTGGGCGCAGGCCTCGCACTTGCCCGCGCGGCACAGGCCGCCCTTGCACTCCGGGGCGCCCACGCCGTCGCAGCAGGCGCCGGTCTGGCACTTGCCCTCGCAGCACTTGGCGCCGGTGCCGCACTCGGAGTCCGCCTTGCAGGTGGCCGCGCACTTGTTGGAGACGCAGAGGGTGCCGGTGCAGTCCTTCTCGGTGCAGCAGTCGCCGGCGAGGCAGGCGCCCGAGCAGCACACCTTGCCCGTGCCGCACTCCGCGTTGGCCTGGCAGGCGCGGCAGGAGCCCCCGCCGCAGACCTGGCCCGGGGGGCACTTCGCCGGGTCGCAGCCGGCGTCGGCGCCGGCGGGAGGCTTGGTGGTCGACTCGGAGCAGCCGGCCAGGGCCAGGGCGAGGGCGAGCAGGGTCGGTGCGACAGGACTCAGGGTGCGCATGGGGCGATGGCTCCGGCAGGGTGGAGGGAGGGGCGCGCCGGTCCGCACGGCCCGTCCTGGAAGTGAAGTGCATCGTAGCCGGGGGGGATCGGAGGGGGCAAGGAGCGAGACAAGAAGCGAGGAGACGCGCAGCGGTCTGCTATCTTCGCGCCTCGGAGCTTGCTCGACCATGTTTCGGCTCATCGCTGCAGTCGCGGAATCCCGTCGAGCACGCGTCTTCGGCGTGTACGTCGTGGTCCAAGGGCTCCAGAAGGCCTCGGCGGTCCTGCTCATTCCGATCGCCACGCGCTACATGAGCACCGACGAGTACGGGCTGCTCGCCTCGTGCATCTCCACCTCCAGCCTGTTCGTGCTGGCCACGTTCCTGTGCACCAACGAACCGCTGTACCTGGAAGCGGTCAGGGACGACTCCAACGTCGACCGGCTTGGCGCGGCAACCGTCACCCTGCAACTGGGGCTGCTCGGGCTGGGGATGGCGGTGGTCGGCGCGATGGCGCTGGTCTTTGGCTCCTCCACCCTCTTCGGCGCTCCCGTCGTCCCGCACCTCACCCTGGCGCTCCTCGGAGGCCTGCTCGGCATCTTCGGGGCGACGTACCTCCCTTTCCTCCAGGCCCGTGACCGAGCCAGGGAGTTCGCCTTGCTGGGCCTGGGAGCATCGTTCGTTCCCGTGGCGATCACGCTGTTGCTCCTCCACTTCGGCGGGATGCAGTCCCTCGCCTTCCTCATCGGCACCCTCTGCGGCAACGCCCTGACCGCGGGGTATGTGGTCTTCCGGCTCCTGCGGCCGTGTGGGCCCGTCCTCGACCGCGGGCTGATCCGGAACATGTTGTCGGTCTGCGTCCCTCTGGTTCCCCACAACCTGGCCTTCTGGCTTCGCGCGTCGCTGGACCGCCTCCTCGTCACCGCAGTCGCAGGAACCGGGGCTGCCGGCCTGCTCCACCTGGCCTCCCAGGTGGCCTCGGCCCTTCAACTGGGCATCGAGGCCTTCCGCAGCGCCTACAACCCCCGCCTCTACCGGGGACTGCACCAGATCCCGGTGCCTGGGAGCATCTTCCAGGGGCTGCCCGCCTCGGTCGGGGCGTTTGCCTTCGCAGGGCTGGTGCTGGGACTGGGCGCTCCGGAGCTCTTTGCGCTCGCTGTCGGCCCGGAGTTCCACTCCGCCCACCGTCTGGTCCCGTTCTTCTGCAGCGGCGCCCTGCTCGTCCTGACCTACTACCAGCTCGCCACCGTCCTCTTCGCCCACCGCCGGACCCGCCCGCTCGCCGTGACCACCTTGGTCATGGGCACGGTGTCCGCCGCGGGCACCGCCCTGCTGGTGCGGTTCTTCGGTCTGGACGGCGCCGCCGTCGGGGCGGTCCTGGCCAATCTGCTCATGGTCCTGGGCGTCCACTTCTCGGCCCAACGCATCCAGCCCCTTCCCTGGCCACTCGGACGGACGGTGGGCCTGGCCTCCCTCCCGCTCCTGGCCGTGCTGGCCACCTCGCCGCTGGAGCGGCTGGCCACCTTGGGGGCTGGGACCCTGCTGCTGTTGCTGCTGGCTGGACGGGATTGGCGCAGGCTGCTCAGCGCCCTCTCCCCCGAGCGCCCTTGAGCTGAACTACCGCGACCGACTCCATCGGGAGGGCCGCTTCTTCCAGACGAGGTATTCGGCAACCCCCGGTCCGTAGGGGACCTCGAACCGCTGGACGAGCTCGACCCCGAGGGCTGCGGCCAGCTCCTCCAGGAGTGCCGAGGGAATGCACACCGCGAACCGGTGCGGTCCGGCCAACCATCCCTGGACGTCGCGCCAGCCCAACACCCGTTCCGGGAGGTAGTCGAACGCGATGTGCCCCCCGGGGCGGCACACGCGCACGCACTCCCGCAGATACCCGATGCTCTGCAGGAGCGGGAGGTAGACGAACACCCCATGGGCATGCACCAGGTCGCAGGCGTTGGTCCTGGTCGAGCCCAGGGTCCGACCGTCCGCGGGGTGACAGACGAGCGAGAGGGAGGGCCGGTGACCGAACTCGGATTCCAGGTACCGAACCCACCCGGGATCGGTCTCGTACACCTCGTAGGTCTCGGGGCAGGACCGACGCAGCACCCCCTCCAGGTACCGGCCAGTCCCTGCGCCGACCTCGCAGACCGAGTGCAGGCCCTCCAGGGCCCCGGCCAGACGGAGCCGTTCGACGATGTGGTCCCGCCGCCCCTTCTTGCGCGGGTCCGCCTCCCCTGCCTCGAGCCACTCGCACACCGACAGGCCAGCGGCGCGCGCCGCCGCGACGGTGCGGTCGGCATCGATGAAGCCCTGGCCGGTCCGGGTGACGGCGAGGCCCGTTCGGCTGGAGATGGCCGTGCCCACCGCCCGGACCTTCGAGCGCACCGCCGCCCCCATGCGCTGGGAGGCCCACGCTGCAGGCGCTCCCAGGACCGTGAGGCGCCGGAGGACGTCGAACCCCTGGTCCCCTGGGCGACGCGACCGCTTCTTCGCCTCGAGAATCCGGCAGATCGCCCCGGCCGCGACCCCGGACGTGGGGCACGCCCTGGCCCTTCAGGCGGACCACGTCGCCGCTCTGGGTCCCGGCCGGCGACCTCTACGACTTCCGGCTGTACTCCCTCGGCACCCACGTGGTGATGTGGGCGACCATAGGCCTGGTATTCGCCGAACTGATGCGGCGGCTTCTCGACACTCCCACCCGGTCCAGCATCCCGGCGTGAGCCACGTCGTCCGGCTGACCCTGGTCGCCCACGCCATGACAGACGCCATGGCCGCCGGACGGTTCCCGGT
>CAZAIE010000137.1:6205-10959 GCA_964485035.1 uncultured Myxococcaceae bacterium
TTCGCCTCGAGAATCCGGCAGATCGCCCCGACCGCGACGCCCGTCGCCCTCCCGGGGTTGAACAGGAGCGCCTGGGGAAGGCGCTCCCGCTGGAGCGGGTAGGACTCGGGGTGCGCCAGGGCCCGCGCCACGGCCGAGAGCAGCTCGTCCCCGGTCGAGACCACGTCCCCGAACTCGCGACCCCCATTGATGGTGGAGCGGGCGACGAGTTCCTGCGGGTCGCGACCAGGGAACAGCGCCGGCAGCGCGGAGCCGAAGTAGGCGGGCACGTCGAGGAACACCACCGGGCGCTGCAAGGCCAGGAACTCGAAGCCGACGCTCGAGATGCAGGTGACCAGGACGTCGGCGGCCGCCAAGGCGGGGTCGACCGTCGGGGTCCGCACGAGGCGGAAGTTGGGGAACTCGCTCTCGAGGCGCCCCATCTCGTGGAACCAGTCGACCCCTCCGGTCGACGCCCAGTCCGAGAGCGGGCGAGAACAGTCGATGGGAAGCTTGGCGAGGATGCTCCAGTCACTGCGGCTGCAGAGCGTCCGCAGGATCTCGACCCCCGCCTCCCGGAGCGAGGCGCCTTCGTTGAACGCGGGGGCGTAGAGCACGACCGGACGTTGCTCGAACAGGCCTAGCGACGCCCTGCACTCGCCGCGTCCCAGGCGACCCGCCAGGAGGTCGTCGGACTTGGAGTACCCGACCTCGAAGAGCTCCAGGTGGGCCGGGAGCGTCGCGCCCGCGTCGGCGAGGTGCTCCTCGAGCGCCTGACGCTGCAGTGGCCCATAGAGGAACAGCGCATCGTTCGCGGTCAGCGGGTCATAGCCAGGCAGGCGGAAGGTGAGTCCCTTCGACGGCTGGCCGTGGAAGAGCGTCAGCGTGTAGACGGAGGGAGGGCCAGGAACGAACTGCTCGCTGGTGATGTAGATGTCGAGGCGCCGAAAGGCCTCGAGGTGCAGCAGGCGGAAGCTGACGAAGTAGAGGCGGCCCTCCAGTTCCTGCGGGCAGAGAAGGGCAAGCTGGGCATCGGATAGCTCGCGGTGGAAGACCAGCAGCCGGGCGTCTGGGCGCGCGAGGGCCAACCCCACCAGGACGGGTTGGATGAACTGCCACTCTCCAGCGGAGGAGAGGTCGAACCCGAGCACGGGCGAGCGGCTCCCGGACCGCAGCAGCCGAAGCGCCCGGACCGAGTCGCGGGCAGTGCGATAGTGGCTCAAGCAGGCACCTCGGCCCCCTTCGCCACCCGCACCACCGTCCGCGCCAGCGCCCCCGAGGAGTCCACGAAGGGCATTGCCACGCCGAGGTCGGAGAGAAGGGCGAACTCCGTGCAGGCCAGGACCGCCGCCTCGACCCCCCGCCGCTCGACGAGTTGGCAGCACAGGTTCCGGAAGCGCTCGAGCGCAAGCGTCGGAGCACTCCCCAGCTTCAGCGCCTCGATGGTCTCCTCGACCACGCCTTGTTCTGCTTCGTCGTGGACGACCAGCTCCCGTCCTTCGGCTTCGAGCAACGCAGAATACGTTCGGCGAGCATAGGTCACCCGCCCCCCAAGGACCGCCACCCGACGCACCTGCGGGTGGCGGACGATCAATTCGGCGACGGCAGCCTTCCTGATGTCGAGGATGGGAACCCGCAGACGGGGTCTCAGCTCCTCGAGGAAGACCACCGCGCTGTTGCACGGCACGGCAATGAAATCCACCGGGTAGGCCTGGAGCCGAAGGCAACTCTCCAGCATTCCGTCGAAGGGAGAGGGCTCTCCGTACAGGAAGTGCCGGGTCCTGCTGGGAATGTGGGGGTTGTTGTCGATGACGAGCCTGACGTGCTCCCAGTCCCTGCGCGCAGGGGTCGCCTGGAGCACGGCCTGGAAGAAGGCATGGGTCGCATAGGGGCCCATGCCTCCGAGGATTCCCGCCGTCAACCCGACGTCAGTCCGGCCGGAAGAGAGAGAAGTCATGCGTGAACTCCACGGTCTCCCCCAGCGGGCCGATCACGCGGCGAACGCAGGCTGCTGCCGCACGGAGGACGGGAAAGGAGACCGGACTGGTCGAGGAGATGCATCGTGCGGCGACCCGGGTGCGCAGCAGCAGGGGGATGGGGAACGGGAAGGACAGGAAGACGTAGCTGGGTTCCCGGTAGAAGCAGCGCAATCCCGCGCCTGCAAATGCCCGCATCAACTCGTCGCCGGTGCGGTAGATGGAGTAGTAGCCCTTGGAGTCGGTGACCTTCCGGTGACGACGATGCAGCGTGCTGCGATCGATGACCACCGCTCCCGGAGCGAGGTGGGGGGCCAGCCGGGACAGGAGAGCTGCCAGCTCGGCGTCCTCGAGGTACTGCGTCACGCCGCTCAGGTAGAGGACGTCGATGGGGCCGGGAGGCTCGAACTCGAGCGCTGAGCTCTGGACGAGCGTGACGTTTCGAAGGGAGCGGGTCTGGACCCTGGCTCTCGCCAGGGCGAGCGAGCCCGCACTGAAGTCGACACCGATGTAGGACCTGACGGACCCCGCCAGCGCCTCAATCCACCGACCGGTCCCGCAGCCCAGTTCGACCAGCGTCTCCACGCCGGTGAAGGAGACGATCCTCCGGAGGTGGGCCACCTCCTCGTGGTGCCGGTACAGGATCTCCGAGAGACCACCCCCGCCAATGCCTGCGACACCAGCGGTCTCGGGCGATTCGAGGACCATCTCCTCCCAGTAGGCGGACGACATGGGCTACCCCTATCGCAGCACGAGTTCGGAGAGGACCTGGAGGGAATCGATGGGGGGGAAGGCGCTGCAAGCCGCCTCGGTGAACGCCCCTCCCGTGACGCTCCGTCGAGGCGAGTACGCCGCGAAGGGAACGGGGTCGTCGGTATGCCTCCCGTCGCGGCAGCGCGTGTTGTGGTCTCCGCAGACGACCACCCGATAGTCCTCCCCTGTCGACTCCAGGTGACGGAGCACCGGCCCCACGACGAATTGGTCGATCCGCTCGATGGCCTCTACCTTGCCGCGATGGTCGTGCTGGTGCGCAGCCTCGTCCGGCGCATTGATGTGCGTCAGCACGAAGTCGGCATCTCGCAGAAACTGGATTGTGTATTCGGCCTTCGCCCGATAGTTGGTGTCCAGGTATCCGGTGGCACCAGGGATGACGTCGCACCGCATGCCGGCGGCCATGGCGATCCCGAGCAGGAAGTCCAGGCCCCCGACGCACGCAGAGTCCAACCCGGTCAGCGACTTGAAGGTCGGCCAGACCGGCTTCCTCGAGGGGCTCCACACCCAGAGCATGTTCGCGCGGACGCCGGAACGAAGGCCCATCCTCTCGATCTGGGTCGTCGAATCCAGCAGGAACCGGCTCAACTCCTCGCAGAGGACCCGGCTCTCCGGGCTCCTCGAGGTGGGCAGCAGCGGGAGGAACGCCTCCCCAGGGTGCATGTGCGGCTCGGAGCATGCGACGGAAGCGGTGTCCACGCCTGCCCGACGGATGATGAGCAGGTTTCGATAGCTCTGGCCCGGATAGAGCTCCCAGTTCTCGTGGGGAAGCTCGATGCGGGCGATGAGCGCTCGGGCATCGGCGTCGCTGATCAGCCCACCGGTGAAGTCGACCATGGTCTTGGCCACGGGGTCGACGGAGACGGTGTTGCAGCGCAGGACCAGGTCGCGGGGATGGAGCGGAATCCCCTTGGCCATGGCCTCGAACGAGGAGCGACCGCCCGGATAGTACTGGCCTGGCGGATACCCGAGCAGCCCCATGATGCAAACCATGCTCTCGATCGGAAGACCCGGGAACGTGGTCCGGATGCGACCAATACGACCTCGGCTCGCCAGGTAGTGCAGGTGCGGCGCGAACGCGGCGCCAAGGGGCGTGCGACCGCCCAGGTCCGGGATCGGGTCGTCGCCCACGCCATCGAGGATGAATAGGACGGATTTCACGGGAATTGGGTCCTCGCACGGGCAAGGTCTTCTGGAGTGTCGACCTCGACCCACCGGCGGCCGGACACGTCGACGAGTTCACAGCGCGCCTCGGCAAAGTGGTCCCGAAGCACCAGATCGTAGTAGTCGCCCTCGCGGCCCTCCCGAATCCCGGCCTGGAGCCACTCGCGAACCCGGACCACCCCTTCGCGACTGAGCCTGAGCATGCCAACGGACTTGGCCTGCCCCGCCCTCAGGTTGCGCAGGTCCCGGACGATGTCGAGGGAGACTGCGCGGCCGTCGGAACCCGCCTCGAGGAAGGCCCCGTCGACGTCCCGGGCCGAGGAATCCACGAACCAGCAGATGTCGGCCGCCCCTGAGAGAGTGAGGATGGATTCCTCGAACAGCACGTCGCCCTCGATGACCCAGGTCGGGTCTTCGAGCCCATCGAGGCCGAGCGCCAGACTGAACATGCTGTTGGTGGTGGAGTACCTGCTGTTGTGGATGTAGGCGATTGGCATTCCCGAGATGACAGGCGGGATGGTGCGCAGAACCACGTCAGCAAGGTGCCCAACGACCAACCGCGCGGACGTACAACCCTGGTGGGCAAGCTGCACCAGCGCCCGCTCCAGGATGCTGCGGCCGTGGACCTCCACGAGTGCCTTGGGGCGGTCGTTGGTATACGGGCGCAACCGCTTCCCCTCTCCTGCCAACAAGATGGTCGCGACTGGCATCCCGTCCCTTTCCGCTAGCGTTTCAACTGCAATTCCAACTGGTTACCGACACTCCCACCGACATCGATCCGCTGTCAACGGTACACTGCCCCCATGAACGTCGGCCTCTACTTCAACGCGCGCCGCAGCCAGGGCGGGCTCTACCAGTACGCGG
>CAZAIE010000138.1:0-10904 GCA_964485035.1 uncultured Myxococcaceae bacterium
CGGCGGCCTGCCTCGTGGCCCTCGCGCGGGACGTCCGTGCCCGCTTCGTGCTGCTGGGCCGCACCGCCCTCGGCGACGAGCCCGAGTGCTGCCGCGGAGTGACCGGTGACGCGGCGCTCAAGCGCGCGCTGCTCTCCGCCGCGGGACGGACGCTCACCCCGGCGGAGCTCTCCCGCCAGGTGCGTGAGGTGCTCTCCGCGCGCGAGGTGCGCGCGACGATGCAGGCCCTGGAGGCCACTGGCTCGAAGGTGCGCTACCTCGCGGTGGACGCACGCGACGCGGCCGGCCTCACCTCGGCGCTCGAGCCCATCCGCAAGGAGTGGGGTCCGATCACCGTCGTGGTCCACGGCGCCGGGGTCATCGCCGACAAGCGGCTCGCGGAGAAGACCGACGATGCCTTCGCGCGCGTCTGGGACACCAAGGTCGCGGGCCTGCGGGCGCTGCTCGAGGCCACTGCCGGCGACCCGCTCAAGGTCCTCGCGCTGTTCTCCTCGGTCGCTGCCCGCCTGGGCAACGAGGGGCAGTGCGACTACGCCGCGGCCAACGAGACCCTGAACAAGCTCGCGGCGCTCGAGGCCCTGCGTCGGCCGGGCTGCCGGGTGAAGTCCTTCGGCTGGGGCCCGTGGGACGGCGGGATGGTGGACGCCGGCCTGCGCGCGCACTTCCAGGCCACAGGCACTGCGCTGATCCCGCTGGAGGCGGGCGCCCGGGCCTTCGCCGACGAGCTGCTCCGCGGAGACGAGTCCATCGAGCTGGTCGTGGGCGGCGCGCTGCCAGCCCCGGCGCCGCGAACGGTGGAGTTCGAGCTGCACGTGGATCGCGCCTCGTACCCCCAGCTCGACGACCACTGCATCGACGACGTCTCGGTGCTGCCGGTGGTGCAGGTCATCGAGTGGTTCGTGCGAGCGGCGCAGTCCTCCGCGCCGGGGCAGCACGTCACCGCCTGCCGGGATCTGCGCGTCCTGCGCGGCGTGCGCCTGGACCACTTCCGCAACGGCGGCGACCGGCTCACGGTGCGCTGCACTCCCGAGGGCGCCCTGCGCCGGCTGGAGCTGCGAGGTGCGGAGGGCGCACTGCACTACTCCGCGACCGTCGAGGTGGGCGCGAAGCCGGCGGCCCTCGCCATGGCCCCCGAGCCACCGGGTGTCCTCGAGGACTTCAAGAGCCCCATCTACGGCGGCGAGCTCTTCCACGGTCCGCGCTTCCAGGTGGTCCGCACGGTCGACGGCGTCTCCCGAGAGGGTCTCGTCGGCACCCTCTCCGGAACGCACGAGCGCGGCTGGGGCGGCGCCTGGCTCACCGACCCCGCGGCGCTCGACGGCGGGCTGCAGCTCGCGCTGCTCTGGTCCGGACACGTGCTCGGCGGGAACGCGCTGCCCACCTCCATCGGCGCGGTGCGCACCTTCCAGCCCGGCACCCCCGTGGGACCGTTCCGCGCCATCCTGCGCGGGCGCGTGGTCGGCGACTCCAAGACGACGAGCGACATCACGCTCCTGGACCGCGACGGCGCCCCCGTCAGCGAGCTGCGTGACGTCGAGACCCACCGCCGCCCCGAGCCGCCCCGCGCATGAACACCTTCGAGCCGATCGCCATCGTCGGGCAGGCCTGCCTGCTGCCCGGCTCGGACTCTCCCTCTGCCCTCTGGGCCCACGTCCGCGCGGGCCACGACCTCGTGACCACCGTCCCCGCGCGACGCTGGCGCCTGGACTTCGCACACGCGCTGGGCACCCCGCAGCGCTGCGTCGACCGCACCTGGTCCGACCGCGGCGGCTACGTCGAAGGGTTCACGTTCGATCCGGCCGGGTTCGCGCTCCCGGCCGAGGCGCTGGCGCCGCTCGATCCTCTCTTTCACTGGCTGTTGCACGTCTCGCGTGAGGCGCTCCAGGACGCAAGGCTCACCGGCGGCCCGTCGATCGGGGCCGTGTTCGGGAACCTCTCCTTTCCTTCTGCGGGCATGTCGCGGTTCGCCGAGCGGACGTGGTTGGGAGAGGCGCTCGCCGACGCGGTGGGCATCCCGTCTTCGGACGCGCGCAACCGGTTCAGCTCCGGCCTGCCCGCACACCTCGTCGCCCGCGCGCTGGGCCTGGGCGCCGGCGCGTACTGCCTCGACGCCGCCTGCGCGTCCTCGCTCTACGCACTGAAGCTCGCCTGCGACCGCCTGCACGACCGCACCGCCGATGTGATGCTCGCCGGCGGGGTCAACGCCGCGGACGACCTCTTCATCCACGTCGGCTTCAGTGCGCTGCAGGCGCTGAGCAAGACCGGCCGCAGCCGGCCCTTCCACCGCGAGGCCGACGGCCTGCTGCCCGCGGAGGGCGCCGGAGTGGTCGTCCTCAAGCGGCTCGAGGACGCGATCGCGTCGGGCGACCGCATCCTCGGCGTCGTGCGCGGCATCGGCCTCTCCAACGACGGGCGCGGCAGCGGCATGCTCGCGCCGGCGGAGGACGGCCAGGTCCGCGCGATGCGTCAGGCGTACGAGTGCGCTGGGCTCTCGCCCTCGGACGTCTCCCTGGTCGAGTGCCACGCCACCGGCACCGTGGTCGGCGACCGCACCGAGCTGCAGAGCATGCGGCGCGTCTTCGAGGGCGCCCGTGGCCTGCCCATCGGCTCGCTCAAGTCGAACCTCGGCCACGCCATCACGGCCGCTGGCGTCGCCGGCCTCATCAAGGTGCTCGGCGCGCTGGGCGCTCGCGAGCGGCCACCCTCGCTCCACGCGGACTCGCCGCAGGACGAGCTCGCCCGTACGCCCTTTCGCCTGCTCGACGCGCTCGAGCCGTGGGAGTGCAGCGGCGTGCGCCGCGCGGGTCTCAGCGCCTTCGGCTTCGGGGGCACCAACGCCCACGTCGTGGTCGAGGAGTTCCTCCCCGCGACGAAGTGGAAGGCCGCCCGCGCAGCCGCTCCCGACCGCAGGGTCGCCGTCGTGTCGATGGGCGCGTGCGTCGGCGACGGGACTTCCCTCGCGGCCTTCGAGCAGGCGCTCTTCTCTCCGGCAACGGACCATCGCGTCGCGAGCGAACTGACCCTCGCGGCGACGGGGCTGCGCTTCCCCCCGCGCGATCTCTCGGTCGCCCTGGCGCAGCAGACCTGGCTCCTCGGTGCTGCAAGCGAGGCCTTGCGCGGCGTCGCCCTCCCCGCCCCCGAGCGCATCGGCGTCTACGTGGGCATGGGCTGCGACCCGGACGTCGCCCGCTACGGTGCACGCTGGCGCAGCGCCCAGTACGCCGACGCGCTGCCTGTCGAGCAGCCGGCGTGGCGCAAGCAGTTCGCCGAGGCGTTCTTCCCCGCCCTGGAGGCCTCGGGAGTCCTCGGGACACTGCCGAACCTCCCCGCGAACCGACTGAACTTCCAGTTCGACCTGCGCGGCCCGAGCCTCACCTTCTCCGCCGAGCAGCTCTCCGGCATCCGCGCGTTGCAGGCCGCGCTCCGGGCGCTGCGCGCTGGAGAGGTCGACCTCGCGATCGTCGGGGCTGCGGACTTCTGTGTGAACCCGGTGCACGAGGCCGCAGCGAAGGCCGTGGGCATCGAGGGTCGATCCGGTGACGCTGCCGTCGTCCTCGTGCTGCGCCGTGCCGACGAGACTGGCGCCAGCGAGTGCGTCCTCGCGACGCTCGCAGAGACGACCGAGGGCAACCGCGCGACCGTGTTCGACACCCACGTCCTGCGCGAGCGCTTCGGAAGCCCGCATGCTGCTTCGGGCCTCGTCGACGTGGCGGCTGCGACGCTCTGCTGCGCCCGCGGCAAGCAGTTGAACGGGGAGTCGCTGTCCCTGCAGACCCTGCGAGTCCAGACCGACGCGCTCGGCCACCAGTCCGCGGCGATCGACGTGATCGCGGGACCTGCGAGGGTCGAAGCCATTGCCAAGCCAGTCAACGAGGGCCCGGTGATCACCCTGCACGCACACCCCAGGCCCGTCGTCCTGCCTGCGATCCCCGAGGAGTCGACCGTGGACGCAGAGTGGGTCCGGCTCCGCGCTCCCGAGCCTCCCCGCGAGACCCAGACCATGGCGCCAGCCCCTCGCCTCGCGCCCGTGTACGAGCCCGAGGAATCCGTCGCTGCTGCGCCTCCGGCCGTCACCCCCCTGCCGCCAAGCGCTCCTGCCCTGCAGGCACCAGTGGCCATGGCATCCCCGACGGTCCTCCCCTTCCTGCAGGCCCAGCACGCCGCGCTGGTCCAGGCCCACAAGCAGTTCGTCGAGGGCCAGACGCAGGCCCAGCAGCGGTTCCTCGAGCTCAGGGAGAAGATGTCCCGGCTCGCCCTCGGCCTCGCAGGCAGTGCCCCGGCGCCGGCGCCCGCGCTCGTCCAGCCAGTGCGTGCCGCCGCTCCCGTTGCCGCCGTCGTCACTGCGCCCGCTCCCGTCGCTGCACCCGTTCCGGCGGCGCGATCGGCTGCGCGCGCACCCGACCAGGTGCTCCCCGGTCCGAAGCTCGACCGACGCGCGCTCGAGGTGCATGCGTCTGGCCGCATCTCGGAGATCTACGGACCGCTCTTCGAGAAGCAGGACGGCTTCGCCCGCCAGGTGCGCATGCCCGAGCCGCCGCTGCTGCTCGCCGACCGCGTGCTGGGCATCGACGCCGTGCCGGGCACGATGGGCAAGGGCAAGCTCTGGACCGAGACCGACGTCACCCCCGACGCCTGGTACCTCTTCGACGGGCGCATGCCCGCGGGGATCCTCATCGAGTCGGGCCAGGCCGACCTGATGCTCATCTCCTACCTGGGCATCGACTTCCTGAACCGCGGCGAGCGGGTCTACCGGCTGCTGGGCTGCGACCTCACGTACCACGGCTCGCTGCCCGCGCCTGGCGAGACGCTGCGCTACGAGATCCGCGTCAACGGGCACGCGCAGCAGGGCGACATCCGCCTCTTCTTCTTCGACTACGACTGCACGGGGACCGGGGGCGCCAAGCGCCTCTCCGTCCGCGAAGGCCAGGCCGGCTTCTTCACCGACGCGGAGCTCGCGGACTCGGCAGGCGTGCTCTGGGATGCCCAGACCGCGACGCCCAAGCCCGAGCCTCGCCTCGACCCGCCGGCAGTCCGCTGCCAGCGGCGCTCGTTCACCTCGGAGCAGATCCGCGCGTTCGCCGAGAACCACGTCGACCAGTGCTTCGGCCCGGGCTTCGAGTTCGGTGCGACGCACACGCGCACCCCGCGCATCTCCGGCGGGAAGATGTGCTTCCTCGATGAGGTCACCGAGCTTTCGCCGCGGGGCGGTCCGTGGGAGCGCGGCTACCTGCGCGCCGTGGACCGGCTCTCGCCGGACGACTGGTTCTTCAAGGGCCACTTCAAGAACGACCCCTGCATGCCCGGCACGCTGATGTTCGAGGGCTGCCTGCAGGCGATGGCGTTCTACCTGGCCTCGCAGGGCTACACGCTGGACAAGGACGGCTGGCGCTTCGAGCCCGTCCCCGACCAGACCTACCCGCTGCGCTGCCGCGGGCAGGCGACGCCGACCTCGAAGGAGATCGTCTACGAGGTCTTCGTCGAGGAGATCGAGGCGGGGCCCATCCCCACGCTCTGGGCGGACCTCTTGTGCACCGTCGACGGGCTCAAGGCGTTCCACTGCAAGCGCATGGGGCTGCGACTGGTGCCCGGCTGGCCGCTGGACTCGCTCGCCGAGGCGCGCACGCTCGTGGATACGCGGCCGGTGGCGAAGGCGGGGAACTTCGCGTTCGGCGCGCACTCGATGCTCGCGTGCGCCTGGGGCATGCCCTCGCAGGCCTTCGGGCCGATGTACCAGCCCTTCGACGGACCGCGTCGCGTGCCGCGACTTCCCGGTCCGCCCTACCTGTTCATGTCGCGCATCGCCAAGGTCGAGGGCGGCATCGGCGAGATGCAGGTGGGGACCACGGTCGAGGCCGAGTACGACATCCCGCCCGACGCCTGGTACTTCGACGAGAACGGCGCGCGCACGATGCCCTTCTGCGTGCTGCTCGAGGCGGCGCTGCAGCCCTGCGGCTGGCTCGCCTCGTACGTGGGCAGCGCGGCGGGCGTGCCGCACGACCTCGCCTTCCGCAACCTCGACGGCACCGGCACGCTGCTCGCCGAGCTGCCGCCGGACGCCGGGCGCCTGGTCACGCGCTCGAAGATCACGAAGATCTCCAAGTCCGCCGGGATGATCATCCAGGCCTTCGACGTCACCTGCAGCATCGAGGGCCGTCCGGTCTACGAGCTGAAGACCGTCTTCGGCTTCTTCCCCAAGGAGGCGCTCGAGGCGCAGCGCGGCCTGCCCATCCCCGATGCCGAACGCGCGGCGCTCACCGCCCCGTCGGACGAGAGCGTGGACCTCACCGTCCGCGACGGGCGCTGGTTCGGCTCGGGCCCTCGGCTCCCCACGCCGTACCTGATGATGATCGACCGGGTCACGGGCATCTGGCCCACCGGCGGCAGCGCCGGGCTCGGCCAGTTCCGGTCCGAGCAGGACGTGGACCCGACCTCCTGGTACTTCAAGGCGCACTTCTTCCAGGACCCCGTGCAGCCCGGCTCGCTCGGTCTGGAGGCGATGCTCCAGCTGCTGCAGTTCGCGATGCTGCGACTGGGCATGGCCGACGGCGAGTGGGCGAACGGGCGCTTCGAGCCCATCGCGCTCGGCACGCCGCTGACCTGGAAGTACCGGGGACAGGTGGTGCCCCGGAACAAGCGCGTCACGGTGCTGCTCGACGTCACCGGCAAGACCGAGGACGAGCGCGGCCGCGTGGCCACCGCCAACGCTTCGCTGTGGGTCGACGGGCTGCGCATCTACGAGGCCCAGGGCATGGCGATGCGCCTGGTCCGCGAGGGCCCCGGCCCGCGCAAGGACGAGTCCGAGGAGACGCTCGACCCCGAGAACGATCGCTGGATCCAGGACCACAGGCCGACGTGGACCGTGCCCGCGCTGCCGATGATGTCGATGACGCACCGGCTGCTGCGCGCGGTGGAGCGGACCTCGAAGGAGAAGGTCACCGAGATCAAAGACCTTCAGGTCTTGCGCTGGGTGCCCGTCCCCACCCCTGTGAAGCTGAAGACAGACGTCGCCGAGCGCGATGGGGGCTGGGACGCTTCGCTGCTCGTCTTCCGGGAGTCGCCCAAGGCAGGGCTCTCACGCTTCGAGCCCGCGGCGACAGCGCGCGTCCAGACCGGGAAGTACGCAGCAGCGCCGACCGCCTCGCCACGCCCCGAGGGCCTCGTGCGCTGCGCCGACCCGTACGCGAGCGGCGCGCTCTTCCACGGCCCCTGGTTCCAGCTCCTGCGGTCGCTCGAGACCGGACCTGGGTTCGCGACCGCGACGCTCGATGCAGGCGCCGGTCCTACCGAGGCACTCCTCGACGCGCTCACGCACGTGATCCCGCACGACGAGCTGCACCGCTGGTCGGAGCAGATCGGTGCGGACCAGGTCGCGTATCCCTCTCGCCTCGCCTCGCTGCAGCTCTTCGGTCCGCTGCCGACCTCGGGCGAGGTGCGCTGCGACGTCCGCTTCGACGGCTTCGACGACGACCCACGACGGCCCCGCTTCGCCCTCGATGCGAGCCAGGATGGGCGCGTCTTCGCCTCGCTGAAGCTGGTCGAGGTGCTCTTCCCCAAGGGCCCGATCGGCGCGGCGGCGCCTGGCGACCGGCGCGCCTTCCTGCGCGACCGGACGTTCGTCTCGGGGCTCAGGCTCTCCAACGAGCACGACGGCGAGACCCGGCTGGACGCGTCGTCGGTGGCCCAGAGCGACTGGCTGCCCGGAACCCTGGCCGGCGCGTACGCGCTCGTGTCCGGCGATCCGGTCGCGGAGCTCGCTGCGAAGGAGCACGTCGCGCACCGCTGCGCCGTGCATCCCTCCACGGTGTCCGTGGATCTCGCGAAGGCCGAGGCCCGGAGCGCGAGCGAGCCGCTGGGCGTGTGGCCGCTCGAGCTGGTCCGCGACGGCGGCGCCGTGAAGGTCCGCAGCCCCGAGCTTCCGAGGCTCGACCTCGCGCCGGTGCGCGCGTACTGGGACCGCAAGTTCGGCATCGGGCGCTGGCCGGTCGAGGACCTGTACTACGGGCTCGCCGAGCGCTTGGTGCGGCGCGTGCGGCTCACCGACCCCGTGGCGCTGGCGGCGCAGCGTGGCCGCGGCGTGCTCTACCTCGCGAACCACCAGGTGGGCGTCGAGTCGCTGCTGTTCTCGGTGCTGCTGTCCGGGCTGACGGACATGCCCACCATCACCCTGGCCAAGGCCGAGCACCGGACCACCTGGCTCGGGCGGCTCATCCAGCACGCGTTCAGCTACCCCGGCGTCGAGGATCCGGGGGTGATCACCTTCTTCGACCGCGACGCCCGCGACGAGCTGCCGCGCGTGGTCCAGGCCCTGGGCCAGGAGCTCGCCGCCGGCCGCAAGTCGGTGATGGTCCACGTCGAGGGCACGCGGGCCCTCTCCTGCCGCCAGCCCCTGGTGAAGATGAGCGGCGCCTTCCTGGACATGGCGCTCGCCACGGGGACGCCGGTGGTGCCGGTGCGCTTCGTGGGCGGCCTGCCCGTCGAGCCCGCAGCCGAGCGGCTGGAGTTCCCGCTGGGGATGGGCCAGCAGGACATCGTCGTGGGAAGGCCGATCCTCCCCAGCGAGCTCGCGCCGCTGAACTACAAGGAGCGCAAGGACCGGGTGCAGGAGGCCATCGAGGCGCTCGCGCCGCGGGAGGAGGTGCCGCTTCCGGGAGACCCGGTGTTCGCCGAGGCGGTGGCGGCGTGGAGGACGAAGACCGGGGCGACGCCGGAGCACGCGGTGCTCTACGAGACGCTGCGGCGGTGGCGCGAGCCGTGTGCCCTCACCCGGACCCTCCTGCAGGGCCCCGGCCAGGCCTCGTCCGACGACATCGGCCGGTGGGCGAACACCCTCGCTTCGAGGCTCTTCGGAGTGGGCGAATAGCCGGGACTCGCACCGCGTCCCCCACTGGCCACTTCCGGGTCGACAGCGCGGGCCGCTTCCTGCTCTGATCCGCGCCCGGTAACCACCCGGCCGGTGCGAGGGCACACTCCCACGCTCCGGCCCCACTCCGGAGTCCCTCGATGAAGTCGATGACCGCGCTGTTCGCCGCCGCCCTGTTGGTCGTCCCCGCCGCCTCGTTCGCGGCCGCCGCCGCCAAGAAGGAGACCAAGCCCGCGGCGACGAAGACGGAGGCCAAGCCTGCCGAGGCCAAGGCCGAGCCGAAGGCGGAGGCCAAGTCCGACGCGAAGGCCGAGCCGGAGGGCAAGCAGGACATGGCGGCCATGGGCGCGGCGCTCGGCGCGGCGATGAAGGCGGCGATGGAGGCCCCCAAGGGCGCCACCGACTGCGAGAGCGCCTACAACGGCGTGCTCGCCATGACCCAGGCGCTGGAGAAGGCCATCGGCAAGTCCCAGGGCGGCGAGATGCCCACCAAGGACACCTTCGTGAAGGCCTGCACCGAGCTGCCCCCGGTGGTGCAGAAGTGCATGGTCATCGGCTACGCGATGAGCCACCAGGCCGAGTGCACCGAGGCCCAGAACAAGCTCGACGAGCCGACCAAGGCCAAGATGCAGAAGATGATGGGCAAGTAGTCCGCCCCTCTCTGCCGTGCCCCGGCGGCGGGCGCTCCTGCTCGCCGCCTCTTCTTCACCCCACGCCCGTTCCCTGTGCCGTCAGGAGCCCCGCCATGCGCCTGTGCCTGATGCTCGTTTCTGCCGCCCTCCTCGCCCCGCCTGCCTTCGCCGCCGCGCCCGCCAAGGGCAGCCCCGACGCCGACCTGCTGGCGGCTGCCCAGGATGGCAACGCCGGGAAGATCAACGCCGCCCTCGCCAAGGGTGCGGACGTGAACGCCAAGGAGTCCGACGGCACCACCGCGCTGATGCTCGCGGCGGCCAGCGGCAACGCCGGCGCGGCCAACGCCCTGCTCGCCAAGGGAGCCAAGGTGGACGGCAAGGACGCCGAGGGCGTGACCGCGCTGCACATCGCGGTGGACCGCAGCCTCGCCGGCCTCGTCCAGGCGCTCATCGCCAAGGGCGCGGACGTGAACACCAAGGAGAAGAACGGCCGCGCGCCCGTCCTCATCGCCGCGGACCGCGGCAAGGCGCCCATCGTGAAGGCGCTGCTCGACGCCAAGGCCGACCCCAGCGCCAAGGCCAACGACGGCCGCAGCCCGCTGCTCCACGCGGTGAACAACGAGAACTTCGACGTCGCGAAGATGCTCATCGCCAAGGGCGCGGACCTGAACGCCGCCGACACCACCGGCCACACCGCGCTCGGCCGCGCCGCCCAGGGCTGCGCCACCGACGCCATGGAGGCCATGGGCGAGAAGTCGAACCGCCCCGGCCACGCGAAGACCTGCCCGAAGCAGATGCTCGCGCTGATCAAGCTGATGCTCGAGAAGGGCGCGAACGTGAACGCCCGTACCACCGACGGCTTCTCGCCCATCCTCGCGGCCATCGCCAATGATCAGAAGGAGATCGCGATGATGCTGCTCGAGAAGAAGCCGGACCTGTCCGGGACTCTCAAGGGCAAGCGGACGGCGCTCATGATCGCCGCGTCGCAGGGCTACAAGGACATCGTCCGGCTCATGCTCGAGGCCAAGCCCGACCTCAAGGCCAGGGACTACGAGGGCACCACCGCGCTCAAGGCCGCTGAGCAGAATGGTCACAAGGAGATCGCCGAGATGATCCGCAAGGCGGGCGCCACGGAGTAGGTGGACGTGGACTGGGTGGACTGGGTCGACTGGGTGGACTGGGTCGACGCGATCGATCAGGCGAGCTTGGGCCAAGAATAGGCCAGTAAGAACAGCATCTTGGCGATCAGCAGGGAAGGCACTCCTGGGGCCGCCGGTGGCCACGGGCGGGCCTTTCGCCTGCCAGGCCTATTGAAACCCGCATGGCTCCCCCACTGGCCCTGGGCGGGCTTCCTGCGGCCCGACTTTGACAGTGCTAGGCATGCGCAAGGGCAATCTTGCCCTGTGATCGCG
>CAZAIE010000139.1:0-10865 GCA_964485035.1 uncultured Myxococcaceae bacterium
GGTCGAAGTGGAGGGAGGAGGTAGCGGGGTTGCCGCAGGTCGAATCGGGTTGATGGCCACGGTGTGCTCCTTCGGCTGAAGGACGTCAGGTTCACCATTCTCGCCGGACATGGAACCGAGTTGCGACTTCTCTGCCGATCGGCCCTTCTCCACGGCTCCCCCGCGAGCGTCCCTCCCTATCCCCCGAACGGGATCGAGCCTGGCTCCCAGCAGTCGGATCGGGCGTCTGAACAAGCCAAAGACCGCGCCTGGGGCCCCAGGAGGCTCGCAGGGGCCTGGTGCCAGGTTCATGCGGGCTTTAACAAGCCTGACGATTCCGGACGTGTCCCGAGGCTACCAGTGGCCTCCCAGGGGCACTCCTGGGGGTGTTGTTGGTTGACTGTAAGTCACTGAATTGAAAGGTATTTTTGAAGGCCTGGCACCGTTTCTGGGTTCCAGGCCCCGGGACTGCCGCTGAAGAAACGCCAGTAATCTCAATCGGTTGCCGGACGGGTTGTTCAAAAGCCCGTACTTGCACGGGATTTTCGCGAGACCCAAAGAAAGCGTGGCGGAACCGAGCACGACGGAGGGAAGGGCGGCCACTGACGCTTCGACTTTGGGCCAACGTCCCTGGCGTGCTCGATTTCGCCACGCAAGGTGAATCCTACGCGTCGCCGTGGAGCCCCGCGTCACTCGGTCGGATGAGCCCTGGTGGGGAGGCCTGCGAAGAGCCTGACGAGTTCCTGCTGGCGATGCGCCCCGGTCTTGTCGAGCACGCGGGCGAGGTGCGTCCGGGCGGTGTTGTGGCTCACGCCCAGCCGCTCGGCGACCTCGGCCAGGCTCTCGCCGCTCGCGAGGCCGCTGGCCACCTGGGCCTCCGTCGCCGTGAGTCCCCAGAGGCGCTGGAGCATCCGCAGGTCGGTGCCAGGTCCGTGCTCCGGGTCGGTGATCACGGCCATGGCCCGGCAGCGGTGGGTCAGCTCGGAGAGGTGGGCGCCGTGGAGCGGAGCGACCAGCACGCGCAGCGGCTTGCGCCCCGAAGGCCGGGAGATGGAGACACCGTCCTCGTCGCCGTCGTGGTGCCGAGCCCCAGTGCCCGCCGCCCGTGCGATGGCCTGCTGCAGCGCGCGGGTCTCCTGGGCGTCGGCGCAGCGGAGTACGCCCTGGTCCTGCAGCAGCCCGTCGGCGCGGGCGAGCAGGTCGCGGGCGGCCCGGTTGCCGAACTGCTCGCGGCCGGCCTCGTCGAAGAGCACCACCGCCGCCGGGAGCGTGTCGAGCGCCTCCAGCGCCGCGGTGCGATCGGCGAGCACCCCGCGCAGCAGCGCCCGGACCTCCGCGGCGCGGCGCACGTGCGGCAGGAGCTGGTCGAGCAGGGTGCGCTCCTTGGGACCGAACGGAGGCTGGCTCGCCGGTCGGTGCACCGAGAGGAGCGTCACCTGCGCCCCCGCGACGTGCAGCACCGTCGCCAGCAGCCGCTGCAGCCCCAGGGGCGCGACCAGCTCGCGCCAGAACGCGGTCTCGCCCAGGTCGTCCGCGCCGGGGAGCATCTCCTCGTCCAGCCACCGCTCGCAGGGCAGGGCCAGTGCGGCCCGGAGCCATGGGTTCTGGTCGGGCGCGGCGAATCGCTCCAGGTAGCGTCGCGCCGAGTCGGGCGGGATCCCGGCGCTGGTGCTGGAGAGACAGCCACCGTCGGGGAGCTGCAGGTCGAACATCAGCCCCGCCGTCGCGCCCACCGCCGCGCACAGCTTCGCCACCGCGGACGCGAGCTGCTCGGGGTGCAGGTTGGCCTCGTACAGCGCCCCCACCAGCCCGAGCAGCTGGGTGTCGATGCTGCTCTCTTCCATGAAGCCCCCGTGCTGCAACCTAACGAGCAGCGACGGGCCGACGCACAAGCCGGGCTCGTGCTGAGTCCGTACGGCAAGGCTTGGAAGGAGGCGCTTGGTCCAGGAGCAGATTGCGGACAGACACAGAGTGCACTCGGGCCTGGTGAGGCGGGGGGTCTGCTAACGGACCTCCTTGGTTTCGGGAGCTATACCTCCCAATAAGGATCGTTTCGGGCGGTATAGCGCCTGTTGTCGGGAGGGTCGTTGCACCGACCCCCGAAGGCAGGCCGCTCCAGGAGTGGCCCAGGTCCCTGAGTCCGTCCGCAATCCTTCCCCTGGAGAGGCCTTCCCGTTCCAAGCCCTCCGAGGCCACGCACCGAGTCCTGACTGGAGTCGCAAGCCCAGGACGGAAAATTCCGCCCAGGCTTCTCCCAAGGACCGAACCCACCCGAATGCGGCGCGGGTTCGCCGACCCCGGTGTGGTGGGCGACGCGGGTCGGTCGTTACCCTTCGCGGCGCCCAGGGGGGAAGCCGGTGCCAGAGTCCAGGTCCACAGCTCGGGTCTACGTCTGCCGCTGCGGGCCGAACCTCGCCGAGCACTTGGACTTGGACCGCATCGCCCAAGAGCTGGCCAAGGACCAAGCCGTGTCCGGCGTTGCGCTTCACGACACGCTCTGCACTCCCGAGGGCCAGGCCTTCCTCGCCAAGGACCTCGCGGAGTCCGGAGCCGAGCGCTTCGCCATCGTCGGGTGCTCTCCGCGCGAGCATGAGGCCACCTTCCGCAAGGCCTGTCGCGACGCGGGGCGCAATCCCTACCTGTTCGCCATGGCCAACGTCCGCGAGCAGTGCGCCTGGGTCAGTGGCGATCGCGAGCAGGCTACGCAGAAGGCCATCGACCTGGGTCGGGCGGCGGCGGCGCGAGCTGCCCACCAGCGCCCGCTCGAGGAGCGCGAGGTCCCCGCGAATGCCGACGCGCTGATCATCGGCTCGGGTGTCGCGGGACTCACCGCCGCGCGCGCTCTCGCCGAGGCCGGGCGCAAGGTCGTGCTCGTCGAGCGCGAGGCGTGTGCTGGCGGCCGCGTCGCCGTGCTCGCCGACCTCTTCCCCGCGCTGGAGTGCGCCTCCTGCATGCTCGACCCGCTGCTCGACGACGTGGTCCACCACGCGAACGTCGAGCTGCTTACGCTGACCGAGGTGGAGTCGGTGCTCGGGCGCCGCGGGGCCTTCACCGTGCGCCTGCTGCGACACCCGCGGCGGGTCGACGCCGCGGGCTGCTACGGCTGCGCGACCTGCCACGCGGTGTGCCCCGCCGACGCCCCTTCGCGCTTCGACCAGGGCGCGATCCACAAGGCCATCCACATCCCGTACACGGGCGCCGTCCCTCATGTCTCGGTGGTGGATGCCCAGGCCTGCCTCTACGTCCGCGACGGCTCCTGCGGCGCGTGCGTCGCGGCCTGCCCCTTCGGCAACCTGCGCCTCGACGAGCAGGAGCAGGTCCTAGAGCGGCGCGTGGGCGCGGTGATCATCGCGACGGGCGACGAGCCCGAGCCCCTGGATCCGTCGGTGCCTCAGCGCGTGGTCTCGGCGTATGCGCTCGAGCGGCTGATCAACGAAGCGGGCCCGACGCAGGGCGAGGTGAAGCTCCCCGACGGCAGCGTGCCCAAGACCGTCGCCTTCCTGCGCTGCGCTGGGGCCGACGGCGCCGGACCCATCGAGCGCTGCTCGGGCCTCTGCTGCGCGCTGTTCGACAAGTACGCGGCGCTGCTGAAGAAGCGTCTCCCCGACGTGCAGATCTTCGACCTCGGCCCCCAGTCGCTGCGCTCGAGCGGCCCGACGCCGGACCACGTCACGCGGCTCACGCTGGCATCCGGCGGCGGCTTTCGACTCGTTCCCGCCGAGGGCCGCGCCTGCATCCAGTACGCGACGGCCGCGGGTACCGAGACCCTCGCGGTGGACCTGGCCGTGGTGGCGCCGCCCCTGCGCGCCTCCGAGGGCACGCGGGACATCACCACGCGCCTGGGGATCGACGCCGACCCCGACGGCTACCTGCTCGCCGAGCACGCGCGGCTGCGGCCCTTCGCCTCGCGGGTCGAGGGCTTCTACCTGGCCGGTTCTGCCCAGGGCTCCAAGGACGTACCGAGGTCGGCGACCCAGGGCCTGGCGGCAGCCGGTGCCGTGCTGTCGATCCTGCAGCCCGGCAAGACGCTCCGACTGGACCCGCTCCGCGCCGAGGTCAACCCGGACCGCTGCAGCGGCTGCGGCATCTGCGCCGAGGCCTGTCCGTATCAGGCGATAGGCCCGGCGGTTGCACAGGCTGCAGGCGACGCCGGCGCCGAGGGTGGGGAAGGGGAGCGGAAGGTCTCGCAGGTCGACGCCGATCGCTGCCACGGGTGTGGCTGCTGCGCCGCCGCGTGCCCCTCGCACGCCATTCGCGCGCCGAACTTTTCGCAGGAGGAGCTCGAAGCCGAGCTGGATGCACTGCTGCCGTGACGCCGTACGAAAAGGAGAAGGACATGGCCGTTCGAGAGATCAACGCGCTGGGGCTGAAGTGCCCGCAGCCGGTCCTGAAGATCGCCGCGCTGATGCCGCAGATCGCGCCGGGGGACACGCTGAAGGTCTCGGGCAACTGCTCCACCTTCGAGGCCGACGTCCGCAAGTGGGCCGAGCGGATGAAGAAGACCATCCTCGCCGTCGAGAAGCTGCCCGACGGCCTGCTCATCCACATCCAGTTCTGAGGCGAATGTCATGTCCCTGACCGAACAGCAGGTGCAGGACTGGGTGCGCGCGCTCGAGGGCGTCGCCGCCGGAGACCTGGCACGGCGCCTCGATGGCCCCACCACCGACCCCCAGGTGGAGCGCCTGAAGGCCGCGATGAACCGCTGCCTGGCCGAGGCCGAGGAGCGCGACCGTGCCTCCCACGCCTCGTCCATGGAGCTGGCGATGGGGATGTCGGAGTGCTTCACGGTGCTCACCGAGGTGAAGCGCGGCCGCCTCGACGTGATGGTCTCGGAGGAGACGCTGCGCTCACCCGAGGAGCTGGTGGCGCGGCTGGGCGAGGCGCTCAACGACGCCCTGCGCGGGCTGCGCGACGTGCGCGACCTCTCGGAGCGCCAGCAGGTCACCATCCGCGAGCTCTCGACCCCGGTCCTGCAGATCTGGGACGGGGTGATCGTCCTGCCCATCATCGGGCTGGTCGACACGCTGCGCGCCAACGACATCATGGAGAAGGTGCTGCGCTCCATCGGCGACCTCGCCGCGCGCTACGTGATCCTCGACCTCACCGGCGTGGACACGGTGGACACCAAGACCGCGGACCACATCATGAAGGTGGTCCGCGCGGCCCAGCTCCTGGGCGCCCGCTGCGTGCTCACCGGCATCCAGCCCGCGGTGGCCCAGACGCTGGTCGAGGTGGGCGTCGAGCTGTCCGGCTTCAAGACCCTGCGCAACCTCCAGGCTGGCCTGCGCGCCTGCTTGAAGGAGCTCCAGGAAGCGCGATGAGCCACCCCCACCTCACCGACGGCGTCGGCGAGCGCATCCCGCTCATCCGGCTGCGCAAGTACCTCCTGGTGTCCATCCAGGTGGCCTTGAGCGACCGGATGGTCCTGCAGCTGCGCTCCGACATCGCCCTGGCGCTCAGCCGGACAGACGTGCGCGCGCTGATCATCGACGTCTCGGGCATCGACGTGATGGACAGCTTCATCGCCCGTGCCATCCGGGACATCGGCCTCATCGCGCAGATCATGGGAGTGGAGACCGCGGTGTGCGGCATCGACCCGATGATCGCGCTGACCCTCGTCGAGATGGGCATGGAGCTGAAGGGCGTGACCACCACGCGCGACCTCGACTCCGCGCTGGCGCGCCTGGACGCGATGGCGAAGTCCGAGGAGGGCCAGGACGACCGGGTCCTGGCGCTGGCCACCGAGCTGTCGAAGGGCGACGAGCTGCTTGGCCTCTCGCTGGCGCGGGCCGGGGAGAAGCCATGACCGGGGACCAGAGCGCGGCCGCGCGGCGGCTCATCGACGCCATCGGGCGGCACGTCGGGCAGATCGCCGCGCAGACCATCGTCGAGACGAGCTGCTGGCGCGCGCACACGCTCCCGGTCTCGCTGAAGCTGGAGGAGCTGCCGGCGCTGGCGCCC
Source organism: uncultured Myxococcaceae bacterium (assembly GCA_964485035.1). Lineage (GTDB taxonomy): Bacteria > Myxococcota > Myxococcia > Myxococcales > UBA5297 > CAZAIE01. The sequence goes on from CAZAIE010000139.1 coordinate 5,941, forward strand.
GAGCTGGAGAAGGGGGTGCGGCTGTTCGTGAAGGAGCCGGCCAAGCTCCAGCTCTGCCTGCGCGAGATCTCCCACGTGGTGGCGCGGCAGCGCACGCAGATCAGCGCGCCGCGGACGGTGAAGGTCCCCATCGTCGAGGAGCGGCACCTGCTGGACGCCCGCGGCCTCGCGCGCGAGCTGGCGGTGGACCTGGGCTTCTCCTTCGCGGAGCAGACGCAGATCGCCACGGTGGTCTCGGAGCTGGTGCGCAACATCCTGCTCTACGCGGGCACGGGGATGCTCACCCTCACGGGCCAGTCGGCCCCTCGCCCCTGCCTTCAGGTGGTGGCCGAGGACCAGGGCCCGGGCATCGCCGACCTGGAGTCCGTGCTCAGCGGGCAGCGCCGCTCGCGCACCGGCATGGGACTGGGGCTGCGCGGCTCGCGCAACCTCATGGACGAGTTCGAGATCGTCACCTCGCCTGGCAAGGGCGTGCGGGTGACCGCCACGAAGTACCGGAGGTGAGGATGTACACCGCGGCCTCCCAGCGCTGCGCCCCGGGCGAGGTGGTGTGCGGCGACGCGTGGGTGGTGGTGCCCCACGGCGACGCCTGGCTGCTCGCGGTCATCGACGGTCTGGGGCACGGGCCCGAGGCGCATCGCGCGGCGCAGGCGGCCAAGGCGGCGATCGAGCGGCAGCCGCACCTCGAGCTCGAGCCGCTGGTGGGGGCCATCGCCACCGGGCTCAAGGGCTCGCGTGGGGCGTGCGTGGGGCTCGCGCGCGTGGAGCCGGCGCGGCGGCGCGTGGGCTGCGTCATCGTCGGCAACGTGGAGATCGTGGGGGTGGGCCGCGAGCCCATCCGCCCGCTGGGCAGCCCCGGCATCGTGGGCCGGGAGATCCGCAAGCTGCGGCTCTTCGAGGGCAGCGTCGCCCCCGGGGACCGCCTGTTCCTGTACTCCGACGGCATCTCGCGGCGCGTGGACCTGGCGCGGTACCGCGGGCAGCCGGTCACCGCCGCGGCCCGGGGGGTGGTCGACGACTTCGGAGGGGGCAACGACGACGCCACCTGCCTGGTCGCGGAGCTGCCGCCATGAGCTTCTCGCGCGAAAACGTGTGGGACGTTGTCGTCCGCTTCTCCACCGACCCCCAGTACTGCCAGGCGCACGCGCGCACGTTCGCGCTGGAGGCGGGCTTCGGTCCGCGCGAGGCGACGGCGCTGGCCATCGTCGCGTCGGAGCTGGCCTCGAACATCGTGCGCCACGCTGGCGAGGGCATGCTGCGGCTGCGGCGCCTGGAGCCTGCGGGCGTCGAGGTGCTGGCCGCGGACCGTGGGCCGGGCATCCCCGACGTCTCGCTGGCGCTGAAGGACGGCTACTCGCGGGGGCGGTTCAACGCCGAAGTGCTGCTGGAGGGCCGGACCGCGGACAGCCTGGGCTGCGGCCTGGGCGCCGTGCAGCGGCTGAGCGACGAGATGGAGATCCAGAGCACGCCGGGCCAGGGCACGTCGGTGCGAGCGCGCAAGTGGGTGCAGCCCACTGGGCGGGAGAAGTCCTGAGATGGCCTTCGAGCCGCGCATCGCAGGCTTCTTGTGCAACTGGTGCTCGTACGCCGGGGCCGACGGCGCGGGCGCGAGCCGGCTCGTCTACCCGCAGAACCTGGTCAGCCTGCGGGTGATGTGCTCGGGGCGCGTGGACCCGGACCTGGTGTTGCGGGCGCTGGCGCGCGGGGCCGACGGCGTCCTCGTCTGCGGCTGCCACCCGGGCGACTGCCACTACCTCACCGGCAACCACCACGCGCTGCGCCGCGAGCGGGCGCTGCAGCGGGTGCTGAGCTCCTTCGGCGTCGAGCCGGGGCGCGTGCGGCTGGAGTGGGTGAGCGCGAGCGAGGGCGCGCGCTTCGCGAAGCTGGTGGCGGAGTTCACCGAGCAGCTGCGGGTGCTGGGGCCCAGCCCCATCCGCGCGGGTCTCGAGGCCGACCGGCAGGCGAGGCGCGCATGAGCCGCAAGCTCCAAGTCGCCCTCTACTGGGGCGCGGCCTGCGGCGGCTGCGACGTGGCGGTGCTGGACACCAACGAGTTCCTGCTCGAGCTGGGGCGGATCGCGGACATCCGGCTGTGGCCCATCGCCGTAGATGCGAAGTACGCCTCGCTCGAGAAGCTGGCCGACGGCGAGCTGGACGTGGCGCTCTACAACGGCGCCATCCGCAACTCCGAGAACGAGGCGCTGGCGCGGCTGCTGCGCAAGAAGGCAAAGAGACTGGTCGCCGTGGGCTCCTGCGCGCACCTGGGCGGCATCCCCGGGCTCGCGAACCTCTCGACGCTGCCCGAGCTGCTCTCGACGGTCTACGGCGCGAGCCCCACCCACGAGGTGAGCGCGCCCCGGGTGCCGCTCGCGCACTGCCACGTGGGCCTCCACGAGCTGGAGCTGCCGCGGCTCTTCCCACGCGTGCACACGCTCGCGCAGGTCGTGGACGTGGATTGGGTGCTGCCCGGCTGTCCGCCCTCGCCGCCGCACGTGAAGCAGCTGGTGCAGGCGCTGGCCGCGGGGACGCCGCCAGGTCCGGGTGAGGTCGTGGGCGGGTCGAAGACCGCGCTGTGCGAAGAGTGCCGGCGGACGCGCGGTCGCAAGAAGGTGAAGGCGTTCTTCCGTCCGTGGCAGGTGATGCAGGACCCGGCGGTGTGCCTGTTGGAGCAGGGCATCCTCTGTGCCGGGCCGTCGACGCGGGGCGGCTGTGGGGTGCGCTGTCCGGACTCGGGGATGGGGTGTCGTGGCTGCTTCGGGCCGCTGGACGAGGGAGCGGACGCCGGCGCCCGGCTCATCGCCGCGCTGGCCGCCGTGATCGACTCCGACGACCCCGCGGAGATCGACCGGATCCTCGACGGGCTGCCGGACCTTGCGGGGCTCGCGTACCGCTTCACACTGCCCAGCTCGCTGTTGCAGAGGAGGCACGGACCGTGAGCCGGCGCATCTCCATCGACCCCATCACGCGGCTGGAGGGGCACGGGAAGATCGAGGTCTTCCTCGACGACGCGGGGGCCGTGCAGGACTGCTTCTTCCAGATCCCGGAGCTGCGCGGCTTCGAGCGCTTCGTCGTCGGCCGGGCCATCGAGGAGCTGCCGCGCATCGTCACCCGCATCTGCGGGGTGTGCCCGGCGAGCCACCACCTGGCCAGCGCCAAGGCCGTGGACGGCTGCTTCGGCGGGGAGGTGGCGCCGCTCGCCCACAAGCTGCGCGAGATGTACTACCAGGCGCACTTCCTCCACAGCCACATCGCCCACTTCTACGCGCTGGCCGCGCCGGACTTCGTGCTGGGCCCGCTCTCCGACCCGGAGACGCGCAACATCCTGGGCGTGGTGGCGAAGCTGGGCGAGCAGATCGGCACGCGCATCCTGCAGGCCCGCGCCGCGGCCCAGGAGATCCAGTTCACGCTCGGCGGGCGCACCCCGCACCTGGTCTGGTGCCTGCCCGGCGGGGTCACCAAGGGCCTCACGCCCGCGGAGCTCGAGAAGATCCGCCCGCTGGCGGAGGGGCTGTACGAGTTCACGCAGTTCAGCCTCGGGCTGTTCCGCAAGCTGGTGCTGGAGAACGCGCAGTATAAGAATCTGCTCGTCGGCGGCCCCTACGCGCTCGAGGTGGGCAGCATGGGGCTCGTCGATGGGGCCGGCGCCGTGAACTTCTACGACGGGACGGTGCGGGTCACCGACTCGGCCGGCGGGGAGGTGACGCGGTTCGTGCCGGGCGAGTACGCGCGCGTCATCGCCGAGCACGTGGAGTCGTGGACGTACCTGAAGTTCCCCTACCTCAAGAGCCGCGGCTGGAGGGGCTTCGCCGAGGGAGCGGGCTCGAGCCTGTACCTCGCCGGTCCGCTGGCGCGGCTGAATGCCTCGGCGCGGATGGCGACGCCCAGGGCGCAGGAAGCGGCCGAGGAGCTGTTTGCGACCTTGGGGAAGCGGCCGGTGCGCTCGCTCATGGCCTCGCACTGGTGCCGGCTGGTGGAGATGGTGCAGTGCGCGGAGTCGCTGCTCGCCTTCTGCGCCGACCCGGAGATCTGCGGCGATCGGTTCCGGGTGATCCCACAGGGCATCACCGGCGAGGGCGTGGGCGTGGTGGAGGCGATGCGCGGCACGCTGTTCCACCACTACACCTGCGACGAGAACGGGCTGTGCACCTCGTGCAACCTCGTCGTGGGGACCACGCACAACAACGCGCCGATCCAGATGCTGACCAAGAAGGTCGCGTCGCGGCTCATCCGGCCGGGGGTGGAGCCGGGGCAGGGCGTCTTGAACCTCATCGAGATGGTCTTCCGGGCGTTCGACCCCTGCTACAGCTGCGCGACGCACTCGCTGCCGGGGCAGATGCCGCTGGTCTTGCGCCTCCATCGTGGAGGCGAGGTGTGGCGCGAGCTGCGCCAGGGGATGGACCCGTGAACACGCTCTTGGTGGGGATGGGCAACCCGTACCTGCGCGACGACGCGGTGGGGGTGCGGCTGGCGGCGGAGCTGTCGCGGCGGCTGGGACCGCGGCCGGGGCTCTCGGTGGTGGAGGAGTGCTCCGCGGGCGGGCTGAACCTGCTCGACGTGCTCAAGGGCTACCGGCGAGCCATCGTGCTCGACTCCATCCAGGCGGGCGGCGCGCCGGCGCACTGGTACCGCTTCGACGGACGGTCGCTGCGCAGCACGATGAACCTGCGCAACGTGCACGACACCAACTTCGCCACCGCGCTGGAGCTGGGACGCCGGCTGGGCGTGGAGGTCCCGGACGACGAGGAGGTGCACGTGTTCGCCGTCGAGGTGGTGGACACGCTCACCTTCGACGTGCGGATGAGCGAGGTGCTCGAGCGGGGGTTCTCCCAGCTCGCCGAGGAGATTGGGCGGGAGGTCGCGGGGCTGGTGTGAGGGCTGGCGGCCAGGCTCGAATCGGTCTGGGGCGCCGATGTGACCCGGACCCTC